>DASTZT010000726.1:0-8352 GCA_035764225.1 Ktedonobacteraceae bacterium | reverse complement strand
TCCGTTTTTCTGATAAAATGGCACCTTGCAGACCGCTTTCATCCAGTAGTTGGTTGCCTCCTGATAATAGACAAAATGGTCGGTCCGTTGGGGAAAGAGCGATTTTTCCAGCTTGACGCCCCTGGCTCGTTCCAGCACTTTACGCACAATGCTCTCTTGCAGCGGTGAGGCGAGTTTGGGGAAGACGGATGGTCTGAGCAGAGCGGTTGTCGTGGTGTAGCTAATCAGATCGATCAGGTGTGGGCGTTCGGAGGCGTACCAGCGTTGGATTTTCGTCACATGCGCACCGTGATAGGCGCTCTGCCCATGTTGCGCGATCATGATAGAGAGGCGTTGAAACGCTCCGTCAAAGAGTCGCGAAGGGAAAATCTCGAAATTGGCGAGCCAGAGCTTGCGCGTATGTTGCCTGATGGTGGTGCGGAGCTGCTTGAATCGCTCGCCTCCACAGATGCTGAGGGGAACGATCAGTCCAAGATAGCTCTTTTCCTGCTGTGCGATTGTAAGGGAGCGTTCAATCACGGCGGCGTAGAGGTTGCCGCAACTCTCCGTTTCATAGCCATGCACTCTATATTCTTGTCGCACCTTGCTATATTCGACATAGGGCGGATTGCCGATAATCACGTCGAAGCCACCGCGCTCCATAATGCCATAGAACTCGATGAACCAGTGGAAAGGCAGATGGCTGCTACGCCATTGCTCGAAAGCTTGTTGGTAGGCGGCCTCGTCTTGCATGTGCAGCCGATCAATGCCGTACTGGCTGGCAAGATAGCCATCGATCTCGCTTGCCAGCTCGCCCATAGCCGCTTTTCTGGTATTTTTGCGTTGCTCGAAATCGTGGCCGCGCTCGCCTTGCTGCGTCTGCTGCTGACGATGGAGTGAGAACTCTTGATCGATCATCCTGGCTTTTTGCTGAATGCGCTCCATAATCTGGCTAAAGGCGAGCTTTTTCTGCTGATCTCTCTCTATCACCTTGCGCACTTCCTCGATATGGGCAAAGCCAACCAGGGTATTGCCTGGACGGATATTAAAATCGATATCGGGCAATGGTTCGATCTCTGTGACGGATTTGAGCTGGGCGGCGAGTTTGAGGAAGAGGCGCAATTTGCAGATTTCGACCGCCTCCTTCATAATATCGACGCCATAGAGATTGTTGAGCGCAATCGCCTTCAAAATGAAATAGCTATGGTTGACATGCTGATCTACCCGTTGCAAGATAGTGCGAAATAGCTGAATGTCGTGTTGACAAAGACACCCCCCGGCACAAATTTCACCCGAAAAAGGGCAAGGCCCCCGCATCCCATCCGCGCCGCCCCTTGCCCCTACGTCCCCTGTAACCCCCTGGTCATTCCCCACGACGCCCAATGCGGGGACGTGGGCCGATGTAGGGGCAAGGGGCGGTGATGTGGTTGTGAGGGGGCCTTGCGCTTGCCCTGGTTGCCTCACCCGAATTGGCCCTGTACCCGCCTGGTCATGCCCCCCATCCCCATGTTGGGCCGCGCGGTCGTGGTGAGGCGTAGGGGCAAGGGGCGGTGATGTGGTTGTGAGGGGGCCTTGCGCTTGCCCTACCTGGCTTGCCCCTACGCGTTCTTCCCAACATGCCACCAAAACCCGCATCCGTTCGAGGCAGGCTGCATAGAGCGGCTCCAGAATATTGAGCGCGGCAAAGAGGAAGGCCCCGGAGCCACAGGTCGGGTCCAGAATCGTCATAGCTTCCAGCGTCTCGTAAAAGGCGCGGAGCAGCGCAGGCTCCTCGCTTTGCAAAATCACATCTTGCAGAAAGCGCATGCTATCCAGGTTGCAGGTGATGAAATCATCAATAGATGTAACCTGACCCGCACGTAACTTATCTTTGAGCATGGTATAGCGGTTGTGCCTGGCCTGATATTCTCGCTCGCTTTCAGTAGCGAGATAAGCCTCGTTACGGATGGCATGGGGAATGTAGCGGTCGGGGTTGCTTGCCAGCAAACGCCAGATAGGGCCATCGGCTTTGAAGGGGAGAGGACATTGAGCCTGAATCGCGTGAAAGAGATAGGGAATGATCGCGTGCTTGCTAAGATATTCGCAAATATCCCTTTTGGTATAATAGGCTCCCATCTGTTTCTGATTGATGTACTTCTCGAAAATATAGCCAATCACATCAGGGTTAATCTCGTCTTCCCGCATCGTGCTGGCGTGAGCATCATGGAGCGGCTGCTCGTCGATCTGCCATTGATAAGAATCGAAAAAGGTAAAGATGCGCTCAAACGCCTCATCGGGGATCGCGATGCCGGAATAATTGCGCTCTAATTCATGCACCTGAAAGAAACCCCCATCAAGGAAAGGCACATCGCCTAACAATTGCTTCAGGTCAGAAGCTCTTGCCTGGAGGGGTTGACCAAATCCTTCAAAAAAGAGCCGTAGGAGAAAGTGGTGATAGAAGGAGAGGAGCGTATCTTGCCCTATCCTGGTTTGCATCTTTTTGAGCTTCTCTGGTAAATAATTTACGTTATTGTCAAGAAATCCCTTTTTCTGAATAAAATAGACGAACATCAGGCGAGTGAGCATAAGCGAGGCATACCACTGACGGTTAAGCGGAGATGGAATACCTTCAATGAAACGTAAAAAGGCGGCGTGTTCTTTTTGAAAGCGTTCATAGAAGCGTTGGGTCACATGCTCGATATCAAAAACTCTCACAATCGCTATAATTTCCTCTTCCCTCTGGCTCTTTTCGGGCAGCTTCTCCACCAACAGAGAAAAAAGTTCCCTCGGTTATTTTACCTCATAAGGTAAAAACTTGACCCCTCGTACCGACCTGATTGCATCGCGTTCGCCCCCAGGGCAAGCGCAAGGCCCCCACATCCCTTCCAGCACCGCCCTTTGCCCCTACCAGCATCCGTCCGATCATCGCCGAGCCCGTTCCATGATGATTTTTTTGTGTAGGAATACGAGATCGTGGGGGCCTCCTTGCCGAAGGGCTGAGCGCAGCTAGCCACGGCAGTGGCGTTGCCCTTCGGAATTTCAAGGACTCGCGCTTGCCCTGCTTGCTTGGGGCGTATCTTGGATCTACCTCGATGCAATTGGATTTGCTTGACAGAATGTATAGTGTCACCATACAATAATAGCTATCAGCATGAGCTTTTATGGTTATTGCTGTTATACACAACTTATGGAACTGATACTTTGTGGTATCTCCTGGCATCACCCCTTGATCGTTCAGAGAATATCGTACGAAGGAGTATCGTATGGCATCGGAAGCTGGTAGTTCCGCCCTCTCCTCTTCTGGGGCAAGTAGCACTGGCGCGGCGGTAATCGCTCGCCAGGACCGTATTCCGGTCTGGTCACTCTCCTATTTGTTCATCGGTATCATTGGCGTTGGTTTCCTGTTCACGTTCTTCGACATTTTCGATATCAACGTGTCGTTCATCCAGACCTGTGTCCAGATCATTCCTGGATGCACTCCGCCTACATCGGCCCCCTTTGAGGGCCTCCCTGTGCTGTTGAATCTGGCTGGCTATGTCGTCGGGGCGCTGATTCTCAGCCCGCTCGCCGACCGCTATGGAAGACGCGACATCCTGCTGATTACTATGTTGCTGACTGGCCTCGGTTCGCTCTACACGGCACTGGTGACCGACTACACCAACCTGATTATCGCCAGAACCGTGACCGGGATTGGCATTGGCGCGGACCTGGCTATTGTCAATACCTACATCAATGAAGTTGCCCCGGTTGAAGCACGAGCTAAGTACACATCGTTCATTTTTATTATGTCCGCGCTCGGTGCTTTCCTGGGTATCTGGCTTGGGCTGTACCTGACAACGCCAGCAACGCCCTTCCCACTGGGCCTACCTTTCGCCGTTGCGGGTCCAGGATTTGAGTTTGGCTGGCGCGTAATGTATGGCGTGGGCGCTTTGTTGGCCCTGATCGGCATCTTGCTGCGCTTCCAGTTGCCGGAATCCCCGCGCTGGCTGATCTCCAGAGGGCGCGTTGCGGAAGCTGATCGCGTGGTAACGGCGATGGAAGAACAGGCAAGGTTGCGCGTTCCCAATTTGCCTGCTCCTGGCCCTGAACTCCCTATCCATACCAGTGAGAAGGCGGCGTACTACTCCGAGATCTTCACCAACCCGCTCTACCTGCGTCGCACTATCCTGCTGCTCGCCGTCTGGTTTATCAGCTACATTACCGTCTACACGATTGGCGCGGGCTTGACGGTAATCCTGGCGAGCTTGCAGTATCCGCCGCCGACGGCTGGTCTGATCGTCGCGTTCGGCACCTTCGGCTTTATCATCACCGCCATCTTCGCCTTCTACTTTGGTGAGCGGCTCGAACGTAAGCTCTGGCTGCCCATTGCTGCCGTGCTCACACTGATCGGTGGCATTCTGATTGCAGTTGTGGGAACTGGCAATTTCGCGGTGGCGGCCATTGGCTCGATCATTCTCTTCTTCGGCTTTAACCTGTGGGTGCCGATGACCTATACCTGGTCAACCGAGAACTATCCCACCAGGGCGCGTGCCACCGGCTTTGCGCTGGTCGATGGCATTGGGCACCTGGGCGGAGGTATTGGCCTGCTGGTGATTGCGCCGCTTATTCCCAACCTGGGTGCGCTCTATACCTTCCTTATCATTGGCGGTTGCCTGGTTGTTTCTGCAATCATCGCCCAGGCTGGCAACGCCACCAAGCACAAACGCCTGGATGAAGTCTCACCGTAGCCGTATAATTGGTGTAGACCGATACTATTTCGTGCGGTCAAATTGTTAGGGCAGGTTTTGCGCCTGCCCTGATTCAATGGAGAGGTTGTGTGCGATGGCTGATTCTGGCCTGGAAAATCCCAATGTCCCTGTTGCCGCGCCCGAACCGGCGCAAGTAGACCAGCTCGCTCAGGGCGTCTACGCGCTCACCACTGGCGGCGATCCCAATACCGGCTTTATCGTGGGAGAGCGTGGCGTGGTGGTGATAGATGCTCGTGCAACGCCAGCGCTCGCTCGCGAAACCGTTTCGCGTATCCGCAGCGTGACCGATAAGCCGATCCGCTATCTGGTGCTGACTCACTATCATGCTGTGCGTGTCCTCGGAGCCTCTGGCGTTGGCGCGGAGCATATTATAGCTCATCGAGCTACGCGCGATCTGATTAACGAGCGCGGTCAGCAAGATTTTGAGTCGGAGGCGCGTCGTTTCCCGCGACTCTTCCTCGATATTCAGTCTGTGCCTGGCCTGACGCATCCCGATATCTGTTACGCCGATACGATGAGCCTTGATCTTGGTGATCGCGAGGTGCAGTTGCTCTGGCTTGGCCGTGCCCATACCGAGGGCGATACGGCTGTATGGCTGTCATCTGATAAGGTCTTATTTGCTGGCGATCTGGTAGAGGCCAGTGCCGCTCCCTATTGTGGCGATGCCTACATTCAGGATTGGCCCGCGACGCTCAAGAACGTGCGGGCGTTGGATGCGCAGGTGGTCGTGCCCGGTCGAGGTCCGGTTGTGCGGGGTGAGGCGGTCGGCAAAGCCATCAATGAGACCGAAGCGTATCTCACCACGCTCTGCGATACTGTGCGGGTGGCGGTATTACGCGAGGCCAGTCTGGCAGAGGCGTATCGCGCTGCGGAGGCCGCGCTCGCTCCCCGTTTTGGCGACTGGGCGATTTTCAAACACTGCTTGCCTTTTAATGTACAGCGCATGTATGATGATATCAGTGGTTCGCGCCCGCGCATTTGGACCGAGAGCCGCGATGCTGCTTTGTGGCGTGACCTGGTCTCGTAGCGCCTTTCGCTTTGGTGGCTTTATCATGATGGGTTGGATCGCAGATGGTTGAGCAAGCTCTAGCCCAACTACAGCCGTGTGCGGATTGGCAAGATCCGCTGCTTATCATCGGCGCTGGTCCCGTTGGCATGACTGCCGCGCTAGGTCTGGCCCATTACGGCATCCCCTCGATTGTGCTCGACGATGGCGAGGGTACAGCACTCGAAGGCTCGCGTGCCATTTTTATGGAGCGGCACACCCTGGAAGTGCTCGGAGCGTGGAGTCCGGTGGGAAGGCAGCTGGCGGAGATGGGCATGACGCTCACGGGAGGCCGTGTCTTCTTCCGCAAAACCGAGTTATATAAAACGCTCAGCGCACCACCTGAACCAGATATGCCCTATCCGCGTTTTGTGAACATGCCCCAGAATGTGCTGGAACGCCTGCAATACGACGCCTTGCAAGAGCTAGCATGCTGCGAGGTACGTTGGCGGCACAAAGTAAGCGGTATCTCGCAAGATCGTCAGGGCGTGCGTGTCGAAGTAACGACGCCCGATGGTGTCATAGAGCTGACAGCTCCTTACGTTCTGGTCGCGGATGGTCCGCGTAGCACGGTGCGCCGCTTGCTAAACCTCAACTTTCCGGGGCATTCGCGTGACCAGCATTTTCTGATCCTCGATGTCAGGATGCAGTTGGAGACGCCACGCGAGCGCTGGTTCTGGTTCGATCCGCCTTTCAACCCCGGTCGAACTGCCCTACTCCATCCGCAGCCTGAGAGCATCTATCGCCTGGATTACCAGCTTCCCCCTGATGAAGATCTCACAGAAGTCATGCAGCCCGCATCTCTTCATCAGCGCATCATTGCCACGGTAGGCGAGCGCCCCTATGAAATTGTCTGGAAAAGCATCTATACCTATCAGCAGCGCGTGCTGGAACGTTTCTGTACGGAACGCGTCTTCTTCATGGGCGATGCCGCGCACCTGATGTCACCTTTTGGCGGGCGCGGCCTCAATAGCGGCGTTCAGGATGTCTGGAACCTGGTCTGGAAACTGGCTCTGGTGAGGGCGGGTTGTGCGCCCACAACACTGCTAAATACCTATCACGAGGAACGCTACGCCGCCGCTTTGGAAAATATCCGCCTGACCGACGACACCATGCGCTTTCTAGTTCCCCAATCCGGCTTTGCCCGTTGGAGACGCGACACGATCCTACGCGCCTGCCTGCCCTTTAAGTTCATGCGCCGCTACGTCAACGCCGGTCATATGTCAAACCCCTTTACCTATCGCGACTCACCCATTATCTCAGAAGATCCACAACTCACACGAGCGTCGCTGTCTGGGAGCATGCAGAGGGTAGCAGGCAGATGGAAGGCGGGGCGTGAAAAAAGTGCTGAGCAACTGGCTCGCTTCAGACTCGGTCCCGTCGCGGGCGCACTCGCTCCCGCCGTACCATTGACTGACGCTACGACCAATGAGGCAGCCTCCATGCTCGATCAATTTGGCGAGAGTTTTGTCGTGCTTTATTTCTGCACGAATATGGACGCTGGCATCAAGGCGCTGCAATCCATCCAGGGCGATCTGCCGCCTGTGCCTCTATCGTGCTCTATCGTTGCTGCCACGCCGCCCACGGTTCCGGTGCCTTCTGGCATGCGAGTATTGCTTGATGTTGAGCGGAGGGCAGCGGTAGCTTACAACGCGGGCGAGCAGACGCTCTATCTCGTGCGCCCGGATCGCCACATCGCCACCCGCCGCTTTCAGAGCGATGCGACTGAGCTTCCCCTCTTATTGCGCCACGCTCTAGCAGAGACGCTCGCTATAAACTCATCAGCTCATCAATCTACGCAGACGGATCTTGTTCTTTGATATATCTTCTGCTATAATCGTCGTGCTAAACTCATGCATTGAGAGAGGCTCTCTCATCCCTTCCCGCTATCTGTGATCTACTGACAATCGTAAGGAGTATTTGTATGCGTTATTATCGTCCTCCCCGTACTCGTCTCTACACCTCAAAAGACAGGCTCATCATTACGCTACTGCAAGCTCTGTTTTTTATTGCTATCGGTTCTGCATTAATTTATTTTAATGTATTGAACATTAATGACCCTGCGACAGATCAAGTCCATAAAATCACCGGCCATATCACAAAGGAATATACCTATACAGTCAACAATCAGTACAGTGGAACCTTCATTAATATCGATAGCAGCAAAGACATCTACATTTTTGATAAAAATACCTTCACCCCGGCCTGGGACGAACATGTTACCTCTCGGCAGCGCGTTGATATCTATTACAAGGATGGACGGCCCTTGAGAATAATTGCGATCCAGCTCTACGATACTTTTGGCAACCCGGTACAGCAGTTCACCACGCCCGCATTTAGCGCGACCGCGAATCAGTCGCAATCTTCTGCCTCGACCTGGGGCCTCGTGATTGGCGTTGTCCTGGTTCTCATTAGCTTGTTGTGGTCGATCAAAAACATCCGCAGCTATCTGCGTTCGGACAAATCCAGGCTGGTGAGAATGTAATAAAGTTAACCTTCAGACTATTGACAAAGCGCAAGTCGTCCGTTATACTGGCGATGTGTTAAGGAACACATGGTGACCGTAGCTCAATCGGCAGAGCTCTGGATTGTGGCTCCAGC
>DASTZT010000725.1:0-4094 GCA_035764225.1 Ktedonobacteraceae bacterium | reverse complement strand
GCTACTTTGGGCACAAATAGTCCTATCACGAGCGCGGAAAACGCGAAAGAGACGGCATCAAACCAGAGCAGATTACTGGTCCCGATCAGCGCGATCAGCACGCCAGCCAGCGGAGCACCAAAGAATCGTGACACGCGCTGTACGCCATCATCCCAGGCGTTAGCTCGCTCCAGCCGCATCTGTGCCAATTTAGCCAGATCCGGCACCATTGCTGAACGAGCGGTCATAGCTGGCGACTTGAGCAGGCCGCCAATGAAAACCAGCATGAGCAATTGCCAGAACGCCAGGCCGCTAGTGTGATAGAGCAATGGCACCAGCATCACCGTAATACCGCTCAGAATATCACCTATCACGCTGGTGTGTTTATAGCCCAATCGATCAACCAGCACACTACCAAAAAAGCCTGAAAGCACCATCGGCAAGGCCGAGCAAAACCCTGTAATCCCCGCCAGTTCAACGCTGCCTGTCGTCTGCAAAACAAACCAGGGAATAGCCAACAAAGTCATCATATCCCCAACGTAGGAGACGGTATTCCCTATGAAGAGCGCATAGATTGACCAGCCAGTTTTGCTCCGTGATTGCGCAAGAGGTGCCGCGAGCGATTGTTCCTGCTCTAGCAAATTGCTCACCTCGCACCTCCATAGATTTTCAGTACCTCATAGGTTTCTTCATCAGAGACGACTTCAAAGCGAGCATTTTCACTCATACTTTCAAAGCCTGTGACGAGAGCGGGCCTCCCTGCGAATTCAATAGAGCGCGTGGGCAGCACATGGACACGCGGATGCTCCCGCAGAAAATTGCGTCCCTCCGGCGATACCAGAGCCAGTCCCTCCAGGGTAATTCTGCTGTAGCTCAAGCAATGCTCACAGATAATGCTGACCAGCCGCTCGCTGCGATGACCAACCCACTGTGGCAAATCTTGATCCAGCCAGGGTATTTCGCCAGCTAAACCGATTTTGACCTGAACCTGTCGTCCGCAAGTTTCGCAAGTGGCAAAGCCATCACGCAGCCCCACGCGGTAGTAGTGATGACACCAGGCTCCCAGGCGAGCATACGCGGGCTTAAAAGACTTGATACCTTTGAGCAGCGAGAGTTCGTTTTTGCTCAACACCTCGTCTCCGGGGCTGCACTGCGGGCATTTGAGATAGAGCAAGCCGTTCTCTGGCTGCTTCTTGCCCAGGAGATGGTGCTTGCCACAGTAACTACACCATAACGAGGTCGCCTCCCATGATTGCGTACTTGCAGCCAGTTCATACGCGACAATCTCTTGCTGGAGATCGCCCGTCAGGACTTTGCGCAACGCCAGTTTGCCCCTTTGTAAGCGCATAGCTACCGCACCGGCATTTGTGCCCAATTGCTCGGCAATCTCAGCCAGGGGCGACTCTTCGACGTACCGCTTAATCATCACATTGCGCGTTTCCGCAGGCAGAAGCTTTAAGGCGCGTTCCAGCAATTCGACGAGTTCTTTGCGCTCCAGTTCAATCTCCAGATCAAATTCATCGGCGACCATCTCTTCTAACGTGGCCTCGTTTTGATTGCCGCCATCCCGCGCTAATTCGATGCTCTGCGCCAGATCTCGCCCTTTTTGGCGTAGCCAGCGCAGACAGACGTTACGGGCGATGCCAGCCATCCATTGCCCGCGCTTCTCCGCATCGCGCAGCTCTCGCATATGCCGCCAGGCCAGAAAGAGCGTCTCCTGTGCCAGATCCTCAGCCACATCCTGATTGCCTGAGATGCGTGCGCACAGGCCAACCAGGCGCGTGCGCTCTTGCTGCGAAAGGAAATCCTCGGTTATGCCGCTCACTTGATTTTCCATTTTGCTCTCCTCATGGTCTTTCATCATAAGCATAGTTACCATCAAGTCGCTTTTGGCGAGCAGGATATAACGCAAAAATTTGCCAGTTTTGCATTGTCCCTCCATTGTAGCAAACAACCTCTTTTGCTGTCGGCAGGGATCGGCAATGCTTGACTTTATTATTGCCGTGTGGCATATCATAAAAAAAAAGCTTTTCAAGCGGTAAGGAAATCTTTGATGCAATTAGAAGAAGCGACCATTGCCGAGTTGCAGGATGCAATGACATCAGGGCAAATCACGGCTCGCCAGCTTGTAGAAAGGTATATTGAGCGTATCCAGCAAGTTGACCAGCAAGGTCCCCGGCTGCGTTCAATCCTGGAGATCAATCCCGACGCGCTCACCATTGCCGATGAGTTAGACCGGGAACGGCAGAACAAGGGAATCAGAGGCCCCCTTCACGGCATCCCTATTCTGCTCAAAGAGAATATCGCCACCGATGACCGCATGGAGACGACGGCTGGCTCACTGGCCCTGCTGGGTTCGCGCCCGCCGCGTGATGCTTTTGTAGCGCGTAGACTGCGCGAGGCGGGGGCAGTGATTCTGGGCAAGGCCAATCTAAGCGAGTGGGCCAACTTCCGCTCCACCTCCTCATCCAGTGGTTGGAGCGGACGCGGTGGGCAAACGCGCAATCCCTACGTCTTAGATCGCAGCCCTTGCGGTTCCAGTTCAGGTTCAGCAGTAGCAGTCGCGGCCAATCTGGCAGCCGCCTCATTGGGCACCGAGACCGATGGCTCAATCCTTTGCCCCTCCTCGATCAACGGCATCGTTGGCATTAAACCGACGGTGGGCCTGACCAGCCGCTCCGGGGTCGTCCCCATTGCCCATAGCCAGGATACCGTCGGGCCATTTGGACGCACTGTGGCCGATGCCGCCGCCGTGCTGGGAGCCTTAACAGGGGTTGATTCCCTCGACGCGGCAACGCAAGCAAGTGCAAGCAAATTCCACACGGATTACACACAATTTCTGGATGCCAACGGCTTGCAGGGAGCACGCATCGGGGTTGCCAGAGAGGGCTATTTTGGCTATAGCTCCAAAACGGATGCGATTATTAACGCGGCCATCGAGAAGATGAAAGCGCTTGGGGCAGAGATCATCGATCCGGCGAACATCCCAACCGCCAAACAGATGTCGAGTTCAGAATCAGAGCTGACCGTGCTGCTGTTCGAATTCAAGGCCGACCTTAATCAATATTTAGCCGAACTGGTAAGCTCGCCTGTGCGCACGCTGGAAGAGGTGATTGCCTTTAATCTTGCTCATGCCGAGCAGGAAATGCCCTATTTTGCGCAGGAGCTGCACGAAAAAGCGCAGGCCACGACAACGCTTGCCGATCCCAAATATCTGGAGGCGCTGGAAGAGAATCACCGCCTCGCCCGCCAGGAGGGCATCGACGCCGTCATGGATCAATTTAAGCTTGATGCCCTGGTGATGCCAACCAACGGACCATCCTGGTGTATCGATCTGATAAACGGCGATCTTGTCTCTGGCGGTAGCAGTTCGCAACCAGCGGCTCTGGCGGGCTATCCGGCCATCAGCGTTCCAGCAGGTTTCGCGCGCGACCTTCTCCCTGTCGGCATCACTTTTATGGGACGAGCCTTCAGCGAGCCGACGCTGATCAAACTAGCCTACGCCTTCGAGCAAGCCACCAGAGTGCGCCGCTCACCGCAGTACTTGCCAACCATCGCCTGACGACCAGCAGAGCAATCTCGCCTGGGTGAGGTTGCTCTGCGACCTCACCTGTTTTAAAGCCAGAAATAGTAGAGAGTCGCAGGCAAATGTTTGTCTGGTTGGGCAATATGAGATCTATTACCGTTAATAAGCTTTAGTGCTGAGTTTTGCTGTCTAGCTCTGCCAAAATTGCTGCTGGGGGAATCTGGTTTCTAGGCGGATATTTTTCCGGTTCATACATAACCTGTATACCATACTTTCTCAGTAAGCGCACGCTTCTGCGAAAAGCAGGATTTGTATCAAGCCCTCCCCCTGTCATAAAACAAGGAACAGCCACGATGGGCATGCGTAGCCCGGTATACTCACTGAGCAGCCCAACAGCAAGAGTATCGCTAATGCCCATTGCCCATTTGTTGAGCGTGTTGAAGGTTGCTGGAAACACCACAACGGCATCTGCTCTTGGCAAAATATCCGGTTCATCAGGGTGCTTATATTCACTTCGTACAGGATGGCCAGTCATTTGCTCTAATATTGACGCGTCAACAAACTTGTGAGCGTGAGGTGTGAGGATAAC
>DASTZT010000724.1:0-5431 GCA_035764225.1 Ktedonobacteraceae bacterium | reverse complement strand
ACACTACATAATGCGAAGGCTTCGGGGCGCGTGAGGCCATAGTGTTTAGTCAGATGGTCAATCATATGGCGCGTCGCCTTCTGAGCCGCGACATATAGGTCCGGGCTATGACCTGTCGTGACATAGTAGCCCTTTTTATTCGCCTTTTCGACTGCTGAACCGGGCGTGGTGTATTGAAGTTCGGGGAGGCTGACGCCTTTGTGCAGGTCGAAGCGGACCGTTACCAGCATTGGACCTTCGATAGCCGTTCCACAAACCTCGCCATCGCCCTGCGCTCCGTGCGTATCGCCCAGCGAGAAGAGTGCGCCCGGATAGAGCACGGGCAAGAAGAGCTTCGAGCCTTTCACCAGTTGCTTGATATCAATATTACCACCATTCAAGCGCGGGGGGATGGTATCAAGCGAGCCTGGTTCGGCTGGAGCGACGCCCATCACGCCGCAAAACGGCTCTAAAGGGATGCGAATGCCGGGCTTGAAATAGGCGTGATCGCCGTGTAGTTCCCACACGTTCAGGTATGGTTCTGGGAACTCATCGGCAAGTAGATTGAAGCCGGGGATGATCGCGGTCCATCCCCATTCTTTGACGCGAATATCCAGCACTTCGACTTCGAGCACATCGCCGGGTTGCGCTCCTTCAATCTCTACCGGACCGGTCAGAGGATGGATCACGCTAAAATCCAGGTTGGATAACATGTCTGCTGTGCTGCCAGGAACAATCTGGCCCGAAGACGCCTCTTTCGTTTCCAGTTCCACCACTTCTCCCGGCGCGACTTTTACTAAGGGGGCAATACTATGATCCCAGCGACAATGCGTATGTTCCTGAGAGAGACGGTATTTTATGTTGGTAGCCATATATTATGCTTCCTCTCCTTCGACATAAATAGCGCGCCCAGCCGATAAAGCTTTGGGGTTGCGCAGACCAAGCAAAATAACGATAATCAGGCCCAGCACAAACCAGGCGGCACAGATTGGGCCAACTAGATTCAGGGGGGCCGCTGGTAAAGGTACAAACTGGAAGTATAGTACCACTAGCAGGAAGAGAAAAGGGATCACAGGAACAATGATATGAAGCAGGATGTTGAATTCATCGCTGTGCTCACGCAGATAGAAAAGCGGCACTGAGACACAGGTAGCCATGTAGACCAGCAGAATCGGAACGGTGAGAACTGCTCCCAACAAAGCAAAAGCCTGGGTCGGGCCGTACACGAAACCGGGCCAGAGGGCAAAGATGATCGCGATAATCGTTGTGAGGATGATGGCGACATCGGGGACGCGGAAGCGATTCAGGTGTGCCAGGGGAGTGGGTAGCGTTCCAGCTCGCCCCATCGCAAAGAGCACGCGAGTGGCGGCGTTGACGCCCGCGTTAGCGTTGGCCAGGGCGCTATTGAGGATCGCCAGAATCACGATAAATTCGAATGGCCCCCAGACACGTTTGGCCAGAGTACCCCACGGATTGGCGTCGGTGGGGAACGTAGCAATTTTATCCAATCCCCAGCCAACCACACCGGCATACGAGCAAAAGACGTAAAAAATACCGATGATAATCACTGAGAGCAGAATCGCACGCGGAACCGTCTGACGAGGATTGTGTGTCTCTTCGGCTAGCGGGGCTGAAGATTCAAAGCCCGCAAATGCCAGAAACACAAAAATGATGCCAAAAAGAATGCCTTGCCAACCGCTCAGACCGTGTTGCAAGCTGGAGGCCGGGTTAAAAGCTTGCAGCGTGTTATGACTGCCAGCGTCAACAATCAACCAGGTGGAGAGCAAGATAAAGACGCCAATCTCGATCACACCCAGGATCACGCCCACATCCGCCGAGATCTTGATGCCGGAATAGGTCAGAGCAAAAACAATCACCGCGAAGATCACCGCCCAGACGGCCCAACCATTGGCTCCGAAAGAGAGGCCAAATGTGCTTTTGACAAAATCGTCCGCCGTCGGTCCCAGTACGAGCAACTGAAAAGGAACGATCAGCAGATAAGCCAGGCTAAAAAGCCAGCCAGTTAGCCATCCTGCGTGTGTGCCGAGCGAGTGACTGACGTAGGTATAATAGCCACCGGCAGATGGCAGATATTTCGCCATCGCCCCGATACTTAACGCGATAAAAGGACAGATTACCAGCGCAATCAGCACGGCAAGTGGTAGAGCGCCGCCAGCGAACGGAATAGCGGCTCCCAGGCTAAACGCTACGGCGGAGGCAGGGGCCATCGTCGTAATCGACTGAAATAGCACGCCTGGCAGACCAATAGTGTTGGGGCGCAGCTGTTCCTGTATCGGAGATGAAGATGAGGACTGAACTGACATGAAATGCTCCTTCCCAGATCGAGATAGAAAGTGCATAACGAGATAGGGTTGTCGCAACGTCTGAATGTAGCATTCAGCCATGTGCTCGGTTTTTCGGGAAACCAGAGTGGTACTTACAATGTTACCCAATGTTTCTCGAATAAACAAGGGCGGCTTTGTCTCTGTACAATTTGACGATCATGCCGATAGCGGTTATAATCACTCGGATATCACAAATATCTACCTACATAAGCGGAGGGAGAGCACTGAACCGCCCGCTCCTGTTTGCAGTTTTACCGTAAGGAAATACGTCAATGCCAAAAATGTATGGATGGGTGCGTGAGGTAGTGCCCGATAGCCCTGCGGACCGCGCGGGCCTACAGTCAGGTGATCTTATTCGCACAATCAACGGCCATCTGATTCGCGACCTGGTTGATTATCGCTTTTACGTGGCCGATGAAGAACTGACGCTTGGTTTTGAGCGGCAGCAGGAGCAGCACGAGGTTCGTATCACCAAAACGTTTGATGAGAATCTGGGTGTGTTATTTGGCGAAGAGCCAACTCCATTTATTCGCCAGTGTGCCAATAAATGCGTGTTCTGTTTTATTAAGGGCTTGCCTGAACGTTTCGCGCCTCAGCCGGGGCTGGCACATGGCATGCGATCTTCGCTCTATATCAAAGATGACGACTATCGCTACTCCTTCCTCTTTGGCAACTTCATCACGCTCACAAATTTAAAAGAGCAGGATTGGCAGCGGCTTGATGAGCAGAAACTGACCCCTCTCTATGTCTCCGTGCATACTACCAACCCCGAACTGCGTCGCAAGATGGTCGATGGCCCCAGAGCAGGCGAGATTTTGGAACAGATCCAGCGGTTGGGTGGCATGCATCTTAACTGCCATACTCAGCTTGTGCTCTGTCCCGCCATTAACGACGGTGAGGAGCTTGACCGCAGCATTCGCGAGCTGGTTGAGCTGCGCCCGATTGTCGAGTCAATCTCAGTTGTACCTATTGGACTTACTAAATACAACAATATGATCAAGATGGGCGAATTGCCGCAACTTCGTCACTATACGCGTGCGGAGGCGGAAGCGATCATTGAGCAGGTTGAGGTGTATCAACGCGATTTCGAGGCGAGCGATCCCGATGGTTATCCTTTCGTCTTTCTTTCGGATGAGTGGTACTATCTCACCAGGCGTGCATTTCCGGCTGCCAGCCACTACGGCAGCTATTCACAGATCGAGAACGGCGTGGGCATGACGCGTTACCTCATCGATCAGTGGACCCGCAGTAAGCGCAGACTGCCTGCACGCTTGCCGGAGCCGCGCCGAGTCACGCTCGTCACCAGTACAATGGCGCGTCCGGTCATCGAATCTCTGGCTGAGGATCTACGCAAAATTGGGCAGCTTGAGGTCCAGGTATTACCAGTAATCAACAAGTTCTTTGGAGCGGAAGTCACAGTAGCGGGGTTACTCTGTGGACAGGATGTATTGGCGGCTTTGGAGGAGAACGGCAATCTGGGGGATCTGGTCTTGCTACCCCGCGTGATGCTAGATAACGAGGGTACACGTTTCCTCGATGATGTGACGGTCGATGAATTTAAAAATAGATTGGCAACCCGCGCCGAGTTTGTGCGCAATGCGCAAGAAACCATTGACGCGATTCGCTTCTTGGGGGGAGAGACAACAAAAGTCGAGGGGCCGAAGCTGGTGCGCTTGCAATCGCGCCTGTAGAGCTGACCTGATGGCGTTGCCAGGCCATTCTTTAGCTAGCTAAGAGAGTTGTAGTTTGCAGACGCAACTCTCTCATGTTTTACGGGGTTGCTAGTGCCCATCGGTATTCATAATCCACAGCCCATTGCGCGTCCTATCAGCAGGAGGGATGCCGGTTACGTTGGGCACCTCATTTTTGATCACCAGCAGGAGCTGATGTTGGTTGATCGCTCGCACCGTCATCATATTATTTGAACTATCTCACATCTCAGAAACTGCAAAAAGCGATGGCCTGGTGGAATAAAATCAAGCCATCGCTTTTTATGGTGCTGGTTATGGTCTCTCGTCTGGTCGCACCGCCTGGACAAATTTCCATGCGGTAGGGAGCAGAGCTGCCGCAATTATCAATTTAAGCAGGTCTCCTGGGATAAAGGGCACCATCCCTTGCAAAAGGGCTGTAAGCGCGTTCAGATGCAATGAGATAGCCAACCAGGGGACTCCAATGGCGTAAATAATCAATGAGCCGAGGAGCATTGGCAGCGCCGCAGTCAGGAAGCTGCGATCCAGGCGCTTTGCACAAAGAAAACCAACTACGAAAGCTGCGATAGGATACGACCAGAGGTAGCCTCCTGTAAAGCCCACCAGATGGATAAAGCCTCCAGTGCCGCCCGCGAAAACTGGGAGACCGACAGCACCTTCTGCCAGGTAAACCAGCATCGCCAGAGCGCCCCGTTTGCTTCCAAGAACCGCGCCAGTTAGCAGAACTGCCAGTGTCTGCAAGGTGATCGGCACAGGCGTGAACGGAATGTAAAATGAGACTTGTGCGCACAGGGCCAGAAAGGCGCTAAAGCCCAGGATCAGCCCGGTGTCTCGCAGCAGGTTCAGGCCGCGAGAGGTTTTGGAAGAGGGGGCAAGGTAGTCAATAAGCGTTGTACTTCGGGAAATGGCCATAGAAAATATACCTTTGCCTGGATGGATGATGCGCGATCATCCATCAATGATAATACTAGTCACAAGGATGATCGCCTATCATCCCTAGACGTTATTATACCTTCCAAAGGAGTTCTTTTTCAAAAGCCTAAAAATCCCGCTACGCGATCAATTCAGCGCTATCGTTTTTAGGGTTGTTCACCAGCCGCGAGACCGGGCGGGCCATCATCGCGTCAGATGGATAGGGCGCAAGCAAATGTAGCAGCACATGGTCATCTTGCAGGCCGGGATCGAGCCATTCTTCGCGTGCTTCGGGTGTGAGGATGGCGGGCATACGATTATGAATGGGCTGGACTACCTCATTGGGGTTGGTGGTAATGATCGTGCAGGTACGGATCTGCTCGCCCTCTGGATTTTTCCACGTATCCCACAGGCCCGCAAAAGCGAACGGTTCGTGATTTTTCATCGTGATATACATCGGAACTTTTCCGCTATGCTCTTGCTTCC
>DASTZT010000723.1:0-5458 GCA_035764225.1 Ktedonobacteraceae bacterium | reverse complement strand
AAAAATGACTTCTACAATCGCCGTCGATTGGTAAAGTGGTGTCATGAGTTTACTGCCAATGTATGCTCCCCCACCCACGAAGACAAAACACATTACAATGACGATCCATCGCTTTATCATAATATTTAAATATCGTTCTATCGTCATCTGATCGTCCCCTTTATCTATTCCGAGCAAGTACCCGAAGTACGCAATCACTGCGGGAGAGGACAGGCGCAGGAGCGGCACGAATCTAGATCCAGGGCCGGACGAATCCAGATTCGCTCCTTCACACCTTTTAAGTTTTTATCCTCCATTACTATTGTATCTTATATTTAATGGCTTAGTTGCTCCATTCTCATTCCTTGAACGAGTGCAAACAAATGCATCCGTAGTTGAGCAACGTCCTCATGCTCTAGACTATACGCCAGGAGTTGCATCCATTCGTGGATGAGCGGCGTTTGACCGCATTCTCTGGGCAGAATAGCAATAATCTTGCTATGAGCGGTAGGAATGACTTCTTCATCGACTGCTATCAGCGTTTCATGCAGCCGTTCCCCTGGACGCAAGCCAGTATAGACAATCGGGATATCCTGACCCACCCGCAGTCCATGCAAACGAACCATTTTCGTCGCCAGATCGATAATGCGTACGGGTTTGCCCATATCCAGCAGGTACAGTTTTCCCTGCTCGGCGATGGCCGCCGCCAGAATAACCAGGCCACAGGACTCTGGAATCGTCATAAAGTAGCGCGTAGCCCTGGGATCGGTAATGGTAATTGGCCCTCCCTGCTGAATCTGTTGCGTGAAAATCGGGACGACGCTGCCACGACTCCCGATAACATTGCCAAAGCGCACGGCGCAAAAACACGTCTTCCAGCCCTGCTCCTGGGCCAACGATTGGATAATCATTTCGCCGACGCGTTTGCTGGCCCCCATGACGCCAGTCGGATCAGCCGCTTTATCGGTTGAGATAAAAATAAAGCGTTCAACGCCGTGTTCCCGCGCAAGGCGACAAAGGTTATAGGTTGCCAGCACATTTGTCCGTACCGCTTGATCGGGAAATGCTTCGAGCAAAGGGACGTGTTTATAGGCCGCAACATGAAAAATTACCTGGGGCTGGCGCGTCGTGAACAATTGCGCCATACTACGCTTATCGGTAATATCGCCAATGTACAGCTTCAGCCGCGCGGTGGAGGGGTGAGTGCGCAAGCTTTCAGAGAGGTCAAAAAGCCCGGTCTCATTGGTATCCAGAGCAATCACACAGGCAGGCCGATAGTTGAGCAGCTGCCGGACCAGTTCTGAGCCAATTGAACCCGCCGCTCCGGTCACAAGAATGACCTTGCCCCGCAAAACCGCCTCTCCATACGAGGTCTGGATCGCTACCACCTCCCGCTCTAAAAGCTCTGCACCGTCGATTTCTTTTGGTCTTCCCCTTCCCGTCATCTCCTTTACTACTGGCTGGAGAAGCAATATTGATGCTCGCATGAGCAAAGACTTTGCGAATGTGAATACCGCATGCATGGAGTGAATAAAAAAGTTCATCGAAACAGCCCCTACATTATTTCCTATGCGCTTCAACTACTTTTTTTACCGCCGCGATCACATCCTCGACATCTTCATCTGTCATGCCAGGGTAGATAGGAAGCGAGATCGTGCGTTGATAGGCATGCAGGGCGATAGGAAAATCATCGGCTGCAAGCTGATATGTTTCTCGATAAAAAGGGTGCAGGTGCAATGGGATAAAATGCACACTTGTCCCTATTTGTGCCTGTGCAAGCATTTGAATAAACGTGGCGCGGTCGATGGTAAGCTGCTCTAGATG
Organism: Ktedonobacteraceae bacterium; assembly: GCA_035764225.1. GTDB lineage: Bacteria > Chloroflexota > Ktedonobacteria > Ktedonobacterales > Ktedonobacteraceae > DASRHT01. The sequence continues at coordinate 3,655 of DASTZT010000723.1, read as the reverse complement.
CAAGCGCAACAGATACAGATGCCAGGCGTGTTCTACATGATCCGGGTCGGGAGGGATAGCTACCTCCGCCACTTGCGCAAACGCCTCGTTATAGCGTTGAGCAATCGCGCGTCGGCGTTCCAGCAACCACTGACGGCGCGCCAACTGATGCAAACCAATGGCGGCAGCCAGATCGGTCATATTGTATTTATATCCCGCCTGTATCACCTCGTAATACCAGGAGCCTCCCGCGCTATAACGCTTCCAGGCATCGCGGCTAATGCCATGCAAAGTCATAATGGCCGCCCGTTCAGCATAGGCCGGGTTAGCGGTGGTAAGCATGCCTCCTTCGCCGGTAGCCAGCGTTTTGGTGGCATAGAAGCTAAAAGCGGTCAAATCGCCAATCGAACCGATCAGACGCCCCTTATACCTGGCAGGAAAAGCGTGGGCGGCATCCTCGATGATGATGAGATTATGCGCCCTGGCGATAGTTTGGATGGCGTCCATCTCAGCAGGTAAGCCCGCGATATGCACCACCATAATGGCGCGAGTGCGCGGCGTGATGGCTCGTTCTAGTTGCGTCGGGTCGAGGTTACAGGTGATGGGATCAACATCGACAAAGACCGGGCGAGCGCCGCAGTAGACAACCACTTCTGCGGTGGCCGTAAAAGTATAGACAGGGATAATTACTTCGTCGCCAGCTTTCAGGCCAATGGCGTCGAGGGCCAGATGCATCGCCGCCGTAGCCGAGTTGACGGCCAGCGCATAGGGAGCGCCAACGCATTCAGCAAATTCACGCTCGAAGCGTTTGGTTTTGGGGCCGGTGGTTAGCCAGCCCGAACGCAACGTGTCCACCACTTCATCGATTTCTGCCTGGGTAATATGGGGCAGGGCGAACGGGAGAAACTCTGTACGCGGCTGCCGTTGCGCTGTTGCCTCCGCTTTTATTACTTCTGTCCGTGTTACCTGATTAGACTCCATGACACAGCACCACCTCTCTGACAGTTTTTAAGATGATGCGGATATCCAGCAGCAACGATTGGTGTTGGATGTAGTAGAGATCGTACTCTAGCTTTTCCAGCTCATCCTTGCTTGTGCTCCCATAACCGTAGTTGACCTGTGCCCAGCCGGTTAATCCTGGTTTGACCGAGAGGCGCTGACGATAGATGGGGTTGATGGTCTCCAGTTCGGCAGCGTATTCCGGTCGCTCCGGGCGAGGACCAATCAGACGCATCTCGCCACGCAAAATGTTCAGCACCTGCGGCAGTTCGTCGAGATGAGAGGCACGCAAAAAGCGGCCAATTCTGGTGACGCGGGGATCATTTTTGACCGCCCATATCGCCCGCCCTTTCTGCTCAGCCCTGGTAGTCATGGAACGGAACTTATAAACGGTGAATTTCTGCCCTTGATAGCCTATGCGCTCTTGCGTATAAAAAATAGGGCCGGGCGAATCAAGATAAATGAGCATAGCCAGCAGTGGGAGAGCACACAGCATCAGGATCAAGCCGCCAAGCCCAAAGACCACATCGATGATCGCACGCCAGACGAGATATAACTGCGGTAAACGTATTGGTATGTGATATTCAACTTTCGTATGCATATTATGGCTTTTTCCCTTCCTCGGTTCCCCGTCCTCCGAGATTGTAGGGGCATGCCTTACGCTTGCCCTGAAGGCCGTTTAAGGGCAGGCATAAGGCACTGTCCCCACGTTCCTTTCGAGCAGCCTGGCAATGTAGGTTTCAAGTTTTGCAGTGAGTAGACCACGATCAAAACGAGCTTCAACAAAGGCGCGGCCTCGCCTTCCCAGCTCTTCAACATCATCAGGATGCTCGCGCAGATAGAGAATCGCCGCTACCAGGGCATCAGCGTTCTCCGGCTCAAAATAGCGTGCTGCTCCAGCTTCCATCTCTACAAGACGACGCGCCTCCCCATCCGCTCCCAGCAGAATGGGGCGTGCGCAAGCCATAATTTCATACATTTTCGACGGTAATGCGCCTTCAAATAGCGGTAAACGGCGCAACGGGACAAGGCAGGCGTCGGCGGCGGAGAGCAAAATGGGCATGCGCTCATGAGGCAGAGGATCTAGAAACGTTACATTCGTCAGATTGCGCTGATGCGCATCCGCGATCAGTTCGTTCTTGGTTGCGCCGTCGCCAGCAAAGACGATGCGGATATCAGGACGATCTCGCAAGCGTTCGGCAGCGTCCAACACACGCGTTAAGCCGTGCGCCAGACCGTGCGTACCAGCATACAACACTGTAAATCGATCATCCCAATCAAGCTTAGCGCGTGCCTCCACCTTCGACAGAGGGCGAAATGTGGTGGTATCAACGCCGTTGGTCAGCAAAAAAACACGCTCAGGAGCTAAACCTTTCTGGATCAGCGTGTTGTGAATCCCTTCGGTGACGGCCCAGACAGCTCCAGCTTTGCGGTAGGTTGACCATTCCAGCCATTCAGCCAAGCGAATCAAAAAGCGATTGCGCAACATGCCCAACTGGACAGCAGATTCAGGCCAGAGATCGGCCACGGTAAAAATAAAGGGGCAACGATAGCGCCACGCCAGGATACGTCCCGCGATAGCATCAAAGAGCGGAGGAGATTCAACGATCACCAGGTCGGGACGCTCAATCGTTTTTCTGCTCAGCAAAGGAGCCAGGCAGCCGAAAGAGAGCTGAGCCAGGATACGCAGCAGAAAGCCTTTGTTCGGGCGAATATAGCTCCAGACGCGCACAACTCTCACCCCTTCACATTGCTCCTCCAGCAGGTTGTGGCCGCGATATTCTGCAGGCACAATGCCGTTTGGATAGTTCGGAAAGGTGGTCAGCACAGTCACCTGATAGCCGCGCCGGGCCAGGGTCTTCGCCGTCTCACTGATCCGCACCATCGGAGCACCCTTCTCCGGTGGATAATAAGGCGTGATAAAAAGGATATGCGTCATAGCTTTCTATCTTTCTCCTCAGGCAACACAGACACAGGTAGATCCTGAGCACAGGGCAGGGACAGGCTATCAACCAGGACACAAAAAGCAATCGCAACGTTACGGCAGATGAGCGATTTTTTTATAGGGATTGCGCGATGCGTGTAGCAGCATCCCCTTTGCCGTAAGGATTCTCGGACACGGGTTCAGGTGCTGGCCGATTGACCGCAGCCAGAATGAGCTGGCTTTTCGTCCCAACCAGCACATTCCAGCCCGCTTCGACGGTTTCGGTCCACTCCGTCTCTTCACGCAGGGTAATGCAGGGTACGCCCATCAGAAATGCCTCCTTCTGTACTCCCCCAGAATCAGTCAGGATGCGATACGCAGCCTGCTCAAGTGCAAGCATGTCGATATAGCCAACCGGCTCAATGCAACGGACATGCTTCCCCCACTCGATGCCATACTGCTGTAAAAATTTCTGTGTGCGTGGATGAACGGGAAAAATCACAGGCATATCCAGGTTATTAAGCGCAGCAGCAATTTCACGCATTGCACCGGGATCGTCCGTGTTGACTGGTCGGTGAACGGTCGCCAGCGCATAGCCCTGCGCGGCCACACCGAATTCTGCCAGCAGTCGTTGAGAACGGCTGCTAATCTGCTCTTGCGTTTGCAGCAGCATGTCGTACATCACGTCGCCAACGATCTCTACGCCCTGCGTAATGCCCTCGCTTCTGGCATGCCTGTAGGCAGCCTCGGTGG
>DASTZT010000722.1:0-3101 GCA_035764225.1 Ktedonobacteraceae bacterium | reverse complement strand
AGACAGCATGCTTCTCAGATCGCGCATCATGCAGGCCCAGATCACTCGTAAAGAGTAAGTAAATTCTTGTATCATGATGAGACTCCTAATCTCGCAAAGATGTTCCTGTCAGGGCCAGGAAAACTTCGTCCAGGTTGGGGTCGCGTACCGCAATGTCTCGTAGCTCTTCCTTTTGTGAGACGAGCTGAATAATCTGGGGCACGAGATGATCGACGCCCTCCGTCGTGATTTTGAGACGACAATTCTCCTGCACAACATCTTTTACACCGGGCAAGGCGCGAATCCGCTCAGCGGCAGTGCTGGGCTGACCCGTCTCGATCTCAACCACCCGTGCTCCATAGCGTTGTTTGAGGCGTTGCGGCGTCTCCAGCGCAACCAGTTTCCCGTGATCGATAATCGCCAGGCGGTCGCAAAGAGCCTGGGCCTCTTCGAGATAGTTGGTCGTGATGAGCACCGTTTTTCCCTGCTCACGCAACGCGAGGATATAGTCCCAGATAGCGCGGCGGGCCTGTACATCGACTCCTAGCGTTGGCTCATCCAGATAAATGAGCTGTGGCTCGTGGAGGAGAGCGCGGCCCAGAGCCAGGCGGCGCTTCATCCCACCGGAGAAGGTTCCGACCCGCGAATCCTTGCGATCCAGCAACTGCACCAGGTTCAAGAGTCTGGTGATGCGCTCCTTTTTCTCTTTGCGCGGCACGTTAAACAGATCAGCATGAAAGTCCATATTGGCCCAGGCGGTCAATTCCTCGTAGAGCGCGGTTTCCTGAGGAACCACTCCTAGCCGTTGGCGAATCTGGCGTGTGTGACGGCGAACATCAAAGCCCATGATCTTGATCTCGCCGCTCGTGGGCAGGCTCAGGCCGCTAATCATATTAATCGTCGTCGTCTTGCCTGATCCATTTGGGCCGAGTAAACCAAATACCTGCCCTTGCTCTACTGTCAAGGTAAGATGGTCAACTGCCCGAAACTTACCAAATTGCTTGCATAGATCCTGTAAAGCTATTGCTGGAACAGGTGGTTGCAAAAAAGATTGCAAAAGGGGGCTGGCCGCTATTTTTTCTTCGATCATGTTTTTCCCTCTTCTCCGTCTTCTGATCTAAGTGACAAAGAGCATACTGCTCCGCTCTGTCAAGCGTTTGAGGCTCTGGTTGCCTGCATATAGAATGAATCGAACATAGTTTGCTGTATGCAAGTATAGCGCCGAGCATTTTACAGCATAGTTTCAAAAAAAGTAAGACAAGCGCAAGCGATGATACATATGTTTATGGATAAAGCCAGTAGAGTACCAGGAAAGAGAGAGTGTTTTTATGGCAAAGTTTGTGTTTGTCAACCTTCCGTTTCAGGCTCATATCAATCCAACACTACCAGTGGTACAAGAATTAGTGCGGCGGGGTGATGAGGTTGTCTATTATCTGACCGCGAAGTACCAGCAGGCGATTGAGGCCACCGGAGCCAGGTTCTGTTGCTACCGCTCGTTGCTTGAGCAGCCGGGAAGTGATGCCCAGCAAGAGAGCCATCCCTTAGCCCTGCCGATGCAGATGGTCGATGAAGCTTGCTCTGTCATGGGACAAATATTAGAGAGTGTGAGGGCCGTCGAGGCGGATTGTATCGTCTACAACCCCCTCTGCTTAAGTGGCAGATTCATCGCTCAGATGTTGCAAATCCCAGCCGTGATCTCGCGGGCATTCTTCGTCTCGCATGAAAACAATCTGCGGACCTATCAGTTTGGGGAGAGAGACCCGGAGGTCGGGAAGAAGATCCAGGCGTCGATGCAGCAATTGTGTACGCGCTATCCTATTGCGCCATTCAACATTATGAGCATGTTCTTCCATAAAGAACCTTTGAATATCGTCTATATTCCGCGCTCTTTTCAGCCCTATGGCGATTCCTTTGGAGCAGAGTACCTCTTCGTAGGGCCGTCAATTGGTATGCCCTGTGAGACGGAGGACTTTCCGTTTGCTCAGCTGGGTAAAGCGCCGCTGGTCTATATTACCTCAGGAACGATTTTCAATCACAACCCCGATTTCTTCAAGATGTGCTTTGACGCCTTTGCCGATCAGCCCTTCCAGGTGGTGATGACGACGGGAAGGCTGAGCAAGCCGTTGGATCTCGGTCCTATTCCTGACAATTTCCTGGTGTGCAGTTATGTGCCGCAGTTCGAGGTCTTGCAGCGTGCCAGCCTTTGTATCCATCATGGAGGCATGGCAACGATCATGGATTGCATTTCGCTAGGTATCCCGATGGTAGCCATTCCACAAGCGGCCAATCAACAGCCGATGGCCAGGCGCGTGGCGGAGACTGGCCTGGGGGTTTTTCTTGAGAAAGAGTCAGTAACCGCCGAAAGCTTACGGAGCGCCGCTATCCATTGCCTGGAAGATCCGACTGTGCGCCTCAATCTGCAACGGATGCAAGAAGAGGCCAGGTGTGCTGGCGGATTTAAAGCGGCAACCGATGGTTTGCAGCGGTTTGTTGGGGAGCTACGGTAAAGATGGAAAAAGGTGATGGCTTCATTTGCGCGTCACATCGGTGTGATCGTCGTTGTGAAGCCATCACAGAATGAGGCTAAAGGGCTGCAACAGGGGTCTGAACTGCCGGGATTTCTGCCGCCAGCTCGCCACTCTCCAGGATCGTTTTGATCTCACCGAACAATACCGCGACATTGTTGCCGGTCCAGATCTGGCTGTTGCCTACCAGCGTTATAGTCGCGACAGGGTGTACCACCGGTTGCCCATTTCTCGCCACCACGCGGTCCTCAACACGCCCAAATGAGAGCGCCCCCTGCGTTGGTAGCTTGAGGCTTGCCCCATGATGCACATGAGGAATACAGGTAATGTGGAACGTGCCAGTTCTTTGCTGAATCGTGGCGGGACGCGACATCATCAGCTTTAAAAAGCTGCTACGCATCCACGATGCTGGTAAAACGCGTGCCATTTTGCGTAAGATCATCAGGCGCTTTGGCTCTTTTTCGCGCATTTCTGCCGCCCGGCGACTGACCTCCTCCGTCAGTTGTACCACTGTTTTCGAAGCTGCATCTTGCAAAACGATCTCGAAAGGAAAATTATTATTATTGTTGCTACTAACCGCCAGACCTAAATTAACAG
>DASTZT010000721.1:0-4943 GCA_035764225.1 Ktedonobacteraceae bacterium | reverse complement strand
GGAGCGATAGAAGGGAATGGATATACGACGGTTGTGCTGCCACATGGCATTCGTAAGCTCAGCAAAGTGCAAATGCGTGCTCTGTTGCCTCATATCGAAGCTGGCAAAGTATTGTTACTAAGCCAGTTTCACCCGGATGCCCCCTGGTTGGTAAGTCGTGCGATGGATCGGAATATGGTTGTGACAGGTCTGGCTCAGACGGTGATTGTGGCGGAATCAGATAGTAAAGGGGGAACCTGGGAAGGGGCCAACGGAGCATTAAAGCAGGGCAAGCGTGTATATGTGCGGGATGCTACCGAAAAAGAGACGCTCCCAGGCAATCGGTTATTACTAGAAAAAGGTGCTAAATCTTTAAAGGAACCTGTGGAAAATATCACGGATATGCTCTCGCCTTTATTGCAGGAGGGTCAAACATTGCATGTAAGACAAAGCAGTATGACTGAGCCACCAAGCCAGCTCTCGCTGCTAGCACTTCCCTATGAGTAAAAATATGTCCACAACCACCATCGATCTGCGGGGCCGCGATCTTATTATCACCCCGCCTGCTGAATGGCAGCAGCTCTCGTTGCCGGAACTGCTGACGGCTTTTTTTGGGCAGCAGCTCGCGATATATGTACGCAGTAGTATAGCGCAGGATCAGCGGCACCACTTTTTGCGCACCCTGCCGATCCACTTCAGTGCCGTCAAAGACGCTTTACGTCGCCAGCAGATACCCTTCACGGTGGCTTTTGAGGAGCGACCAGCGTTGCCCTTCAAAACGACGTTGGCGATGGAATCGCGTCCCTATCAGGATGCTGCCCTCGCGGGCTGGTTGGCGGAGAGTAGCGCGGGCGTTGTTGTGCTGCCTACAGGTGCGGGTAAGACCTTTGTGGCGGCAATGGCAATTCACGAGACAGGATTGTGGACGCTGGCCGTTGTGCCAACCATCGATCTGTTGCAGCAGTGGCGTGTTGCACTTGCTGCCGCGCTCTCATTGACGAGTGACGAGATTGGCGTCTTTGGCGGGGGCGAGAAAGAGCTGAAGCCGATTACGATCATCACCTATGACTCAGCGGCCCTCTATCCTCGCGAACTTCGTCACTTTGGCTTATTGATCTTTGATGAATGTCACCACCTGCCCGCTCCCACTTATCGCCTGATCGCCGAAAGCTCGTTTACTCCCCTGCGCCTCGGCCTGAGCGCGACTCCTGAACGGAGCGATATGGCTCATGTCGAGCTGGATGAGTTGATCGGGCCAGAGGTCTACCGACGTGCTCCGTCGGAGCTAACGCAGCAGCGTTACCTGGCGCAATATCAAGAGCAACGCATCAATGTTGCCCTTAGCAGCGAGGACGAGGCGCGTTATAACGAGCAGCGGCGCATCTTTCGCTCGTTTTTACAGCGCCGCCGCATCGTCTTGCGCAGTCCCGAAGATTTTCAGCAGAAGCTGATCTTTATGAGCGCCCGCGATCCTGAAGCACGCGCGGCAATGCTGGCCTGGCGCGAAGCTCGCAACATCGCGATGAACGCTCCGGCCAAGTATGTACATATCGAGCACATTTTGCGCGATCATGCTGCTGACCAGGTGATTCTCTTCTCCGAGTATAATTATGTGGTTGATGAGATTAGCCGTCGTTTCTGTATCCCCAGCATTACGTATAAAACCCCCACTGAAGAGCGACGCACGATCCTGGAACGCTTCCGAGCAGGGCAATATAGCAAGCTAGTAACAGGGCGGGTGTTAAATGAAGGGGTGGATGTGCCGGATTGCCGTGTCGCCATTATTGTGAGTGGCAATAGCACCAAGCGCGAGTATATCCAGCGCCTGGGGCGGATCTTGCGTCCCAAAGAGGAGCAGGCTCTGCTCTACGAACTGGTGACTAGTGGAACAACAGAAGAGAATATTGCGAAGCGTAGAAAATGAGCCAGAGCAAGAGTAGAATCAGCAACGTGACAAAAATAATGCCTGGTAGAGGGGACATAGTGGATCGTTGCATGGGTTGTATATGGGTGATCGATGGAAGCGCGCTGATCTCGACAGAGTTTTGGGGGGCTAGATAAGCTTCAGCCTGGAATGGGGCAGGAGGAATGGTCGGCGCTTTCAGGATCTCATCCAATGGCGTTACTGGATCAGCGGTTTTCCCCGGTCGGATGGCAGACATGGCTCCAATTTGGGCCGATGGCTGCAACTCCTGAGACGGCATTGAGACGACCAATGAAGCTGGCGTTGCTGTCGATAGCAGTGGTGTTGCTGGTATTGCAATACTCTGTTTTGTTTCACTGAGCACCTGGGGGACAGGTGTATTGAGGGCTTCGGCCAGAGCAATGGTCATCTCGGCAGCAGTGGCGAAACGATCAGCAGGCTTCCTGGCAATGCTTTGCAAAATGATCTTTGAAGCCTGTGTTGAGAGCTGCGGATTAATCAGCTCTGGCTGCGTTGGTACACCTTGAATGTGTTGCATCAAGATGGCGATGGCTGTATTGCCCTGAAAAGGTGTGGTTCCCGTCATGATTTCATAAAGGATGATGCCAAGCGAGTAGAGGTCGCTACGATTGTCTCCCGGCTCTCCCTGTGCCTGTTCGGGCGCGATATAATGGGGTGTGCCAAGCAAGGTCTCAATCACGATGCCAGGAGTTGTCTCCTGGATCTGGGCAATGCCGAAATCGGTCAGTACTGGCTCTCCCATCGGCTTTGCGGTCGGTAAACGCTGGTCAAGGAGAATATTCGCTGGCTTGATATCCCGGTGGATCATGCCTTTCTGGTGAGCGTAATCAACGGCCAGGCTGATGGCGGTAAAGAGATAGATCACATCGGAGGGCGGGGGAAATTGCCGCTGTCGTGATGTACACTGGATGTAGTCCGCAAGCGTTTGCCCTTGCACATAATCCATTACCATATAAGCCTGGGGTGGGTTTGACTCCGGCGGCTGCGAGATGCGGAAGTCGTGGATTTGTACAATATTAGGATGATGTAGCGAAGCGATAAAGCGAGCTTCGCGCTCGAAACGCGAGACAAAATCGGGATCGTGCCGTCTGTCTGTGCGTAGCAGCTTAATGGCCACATGACGTTGCAGTTGTGTGTCGAAGGATTTCCAGATCTCGCCCATGCCTCCATAGGCCAGGCGTTCCTGCAATAGGTATTTACCCAGGCAAGACGGTTCCTCGCTCATTGCTCCCTCCCATCCATCACAGACTTCGTAACAGTTCCGAACGGGCCTCCAGGTTTTCGTGCAATACCTTACGTTAGAGATAGGAGCTTCTTTATATATTTGACGCTTTACCAGCAACACTACAGGTCTGGCTATAAGCTGGCTTTATTAATGAACATGCGCGATTCTATAACTCCTGATGTGGTTTAAAATCAGTAAGTACTAGCATAATTATCGGGAAAAATGGGTTTACATGTCAACGGAACATTTTATCAAGATACGTGACCAGTTACGGATTGTCGTCATTAGCTGAGAAGACGGGAACGAAAAGCGGTGACAGGTTGTTCTATGCCGCTTTTCGTTCCCGTGTTGCTCCGGTTGTATCGCTATTTAGGCCTGCGTGATGGTGAGTTCCGCCATATATTGGGACTCGACATACGCCTGGTAAGCTCCCGCAGAGTTGAGAATGGGCAACGGTCCCGGATTAGGCGGGATGGTGCGTCCTGTATAGGCATCGGCTGCTGTATTTTTAAGCTGAAGGGCGATGTTGACGGTCGCGGGATCTAAAAGATTATTGGCTCTTAAAATTTGCGTATCATAGGTGCGAATTTTTTGAATCCAGTCTCGTAGATCCGTGATGGCATTCTCTACATTCTGCAAGTGCTGGAGCAAGATTGGATTATTCCCTGCCGCTTGCTTAAGTTTTGTCAGTTGAGCGGATAGCGCGTCAATGTAGCCAACCTGGGTTGGTGAGGAGAGGAGTCCAACGCCCACATTGAGTAAAATCGGATCGTTCGGTGGTAAATCGCCACTGCTTTTGGCATACGCTGAACCATCGACCAGCTCAATGATGCGCGTTGCCTGCCGTCCAACCAGCGCATAGTCGTGAGTCGTTCCTTGCAAAATATCGACGATACTATTGGTTTTGTCGTTCATTGATTTGATGGCATCAAACAATCCAGTGACTGCGCCCTGGTTGCCGGGAAGCTCAGGAGTTTGATAGAGGATATTTTTGATATTCTGCAGGATCGCGGGATCGCTCATCGCGTGGTAAACGATCTGGTTAGCTGGAATTTGCGGCTTAGCCTTAGCGTCTTCCAGGGTAATGATAACGTTGCTAATAATTGCTAATAAATTTGTATGCTGCGTATCTCCTGGATAAAGCAGTGAAGCCGAGTTGCCTTGTAAGGAAAGCTGGCCAAGTGGTAATGTGTGATTGGACGTGTCCTGGAGCCAGGCAAAGTAACTTTTTCCTGGGGGAGGAGTTGCCACGTTCTGCATTTCAATACGCAGCACATCGGCGTGTCCGAGCGCATCGTCCTGGAAGAAGACATGTCCCGTCAGGCTCGCGGGGCCATTGGCGGTCTGTCCTTTGTTGGCCGCAACGCTCAGCCCGATAGCGCCACCAATAATCAATAACAATAATACCAATACCGCGATTACGATATACATCGGGCTGTCAGCAACGTTCCACCAGCCCCTCCGGCGCGCTACGGGCATGGGCATAGATGAGATAAGAGCCGTGCTATGCCGAGGCGACGTGAAGCCGCGATCACCCTCAAAAGGGACGGGTATTCGGCCCATTGAGGACGTGAGCTGCATGCTGTTGCTTGTTGCTCCTGGAATCATAGTCATCGATCTATCGATGACAGGTGAATACTGATTCTGGATCGCTGGCAGTGGGGCGGAAATTTGTGAAAATGGCTGAGATGGTTTGGGCAGAGGCTGCGAGACGCCAAGAATAGGCATCGAGGCACCCGTTCTCTGATATGGGATGCTTTCTTCATGAAACATCGCAGGCATATTAGGCTGCAT
>DASTZT010000720.1:0-4493 GCA_035764225.1 Ktedonobacteraceae bacterium | reverse complement strand
CTTTCTTGCGTACGGTTTCAGCACCTTGCACATCAATTTTCAAAAGCACATCGCGCCCGTTGGGCAGATTGTCTCTGATCTGTTGCAATGGTTGTCCATACCAGTTCCCATGCACATTGGCATACTCTAACAGCTCGTTCTGGGCGACCATCCGGTCAAATATTTCCTGACTCACGAAATGATAGGGGTTGCCGTCGCTCTCACCAGGACGAGGGGGCCGCGCGGTCACTGATGCAACGACGTGGAAATCCATGCCTTGTTCTTTGAGAGCTTTGATCACGCTATCTTTTCCTGTTCCAGAAGGCGCTGAAAGCACAAAAAGCAATCCTTGCTTAAGCGACCGTTGCGGGGTAGGTGATGCAGATGTCATGGTATCAAGTTGCATTCTCTTCTTCCTGATCTTGCTCAAATATTTAAAGAGGGGGTTGATGTACGAATGGACAACTCTTTGCTATACTGTGCATCAATGCCTCTATCAGTAGCAAAGCGTTGCGTCACTACGAACATGGGTAAGTAAATGCTCATACTGCTATTGTACAACACGATTACTGAAGACGGAAGTTGCAGGCTCTTCTGAGCGTAGAAATAAGGATTGGAATAAACATATGCATGTAGATGCTATAACTCTAGCGGCAGTGGCTGACGAGTGGCGGGTGTTGCTGGCAAGTGCGCGTATTGATACGATCATGCAGCCCACTGAGCACGCCATTGCCATCCAATGTTACACTCCGGCCAGCCAGGGCCAGGGAGGGCAAAATCGTTGGCTCTATCTTTCCGCGCATCCACAGTTGGCCCGCATGCACCTGACCGCGCTCAAGCCTCCGAAGATTGCCAGTGAGCCGCCCGCGTTTGTGATGTTGCTGCGGAAATATCTGGAAGGGGCGCGTATCGAAACTATTGTGCAGCCGCGCTGGGAGCGGGTGCTGGAAATTATCGCCGGATATCGTAACAGCGAGAGCGGTGAACATACCCGTTTTCGTCTGATTATTGAGATTATGGGCCGCATGAGCAATATTATCCTCTGCAACGAAGATGGCATGATTCTTGGCTCGCTCAAACGAGTTGGCGCGGAGGTGAATCGTTATCGTGTCATCGCGACTGGCGTGGCCTATACTCCCCCTCCTCCGCAGCAGCGCACGGTCGCGGGCAAGCTTTTGCCGCGCCTTGAGCCGACCAGCGTTACGGCTGCTCAACTGGCGATCTGTGCAGCCGAGGAGGAGCCTGAGCCTCTCCCGACGAAAAAGTCCAGGAAGGCTCCAGAGCAGCCGCAGCTCTGGCAGTTGCTCACCAGAAATCTGCTCGGCTGTAGCCCCTTACTGGCTCGCGAACTTGTCCATCGCACCACAGAGAACGCGGCCACAGCCGTTGAGCAGGTGGATGTGGCGATGTGGGAAGAACTGGCCTGGAATGTTCGTGACCTGACGGCGCTCTACGAGACGCATCGCTGGCAGCCTCAACTCGTTGAACGGAGCAGTGATGGTGCCAGCCAGGTTGTGCCGCTCGCCTTTGCCCCGTACGTGTTGGAGCAATATGCGCAACTATCGGATGTGAACGTACGCAACTCGCCCTCGATCAATGTGCTGCTGGACGAGTTTTATGCGCGTGCCGAGTGGCAGGGAGCGATGGAGGGTCTGCGAGCGCCTGTGCGCAAAGTGTTGCAGACGCAGCGCGAACGCTGCAAACGCAAGGCGGAGCTTTTACAGCAGGAGTTGACGGTATCCGAAGAAGCAGCACAATATCGGCTCCAGGCCGATTTATTGCTGGCGCACCAGCATGAGATTGTGCAAAAACAGCAGAGTATCGACCTGCCAAATATCTTTGAAGGCAGCGACGATCCAACGATGGTAACGATTCCGCTCGATCCTCGCTTTGACGCTGTGGGCAATGCTAATCGTCTCTTTCACAAATATCATAAATTGCGCCGGGCATTGGCGCTCGTGCCGGGCCAGCTTGAGCAAAATATGGCGGAACTGGCAACGATAGAGCAGTTCTTAGCCGATCTGATGTTGGCCGAGAACCCTGGCGAGCTGACCCTGGTCAAAGCTGAGGTGCAGACGGCTGGCTATCTGCGTGGTAAACCTATCCAGGATAGTAAAAAAGCACAGAAGATGCAGAAAAAGGGCAAGGGAGGCAAGCCGATGAAGGGCAAGCCAGTAGCTCCTGGCGGCGGTGTCCCCCTGCATGTGCAGAGCCGCGACGGTTTTACGATCCTGATCGGCAAGAACAGCCGTCAGAATGAGGAGGTGACGTTTCATCAGGCGACAAGCAACGATATCTGGCTGCACGCGCGCGGCGTTGCGGGGGCGCACGTCATCATCAAAGCAGCCGGGCGGGAAATTTCGCGCGGTGCCATCGAGCAGGCGGCGAGACTGGCGGCCTATTACAGCGAGGGGCGCGGGAGTACCAACCTGCCAGTCGATTATACCTTGCAGCGGCATGTACGCCATATGAAAGGCGGCGGTCCTGGCATGGTCATTTACGAGCGAGAACGCACCATCCATGTGCAGCCGGAGGGGCCGACAGGGTAATATCCCTCGCGCGTTCACCGTTCGCGCGAGGAGCCAATGCCCATCTCTTCGCGGTACTTCGTCACCGTACGACGAGCCAGGGGCGTACCCTGCATCGTGAGAATGCGCGCGAGATCTTCGTCGCTCAGGCGGTGGCGCGGCTCCTCGCTCTGGATCAGTTCGCGAATAATATCTTTGATCCCCAGAGAGCTATCGAAAAAGTCTGAGAATGGCATCAAGCGACCATTGGGCAGGAGCGCATATTTATTCGCGGTCGCCCTGCTCACGGTGCCCTCATCTAGATTCAGCCGCATGGCCACTTCGGCACGCGTCAGCGGGCGTAAAAAGCGGATGCCTTTCTCAAGGAACTCGCGCTGGTAATCTACGACCAGCTCGGCAACCCGTTTCAGTGTGCGCCAGCGACGGCGAATGCAATCGACAAAGAACCTGGCGCGGTCACCGTGATGGTGGATATAGCGTTGCACCTCGTGTCTGGCAAACTCTGGGGTTTGTTGTTCCGCTGGCGTGTTGTAGCCCGTCTCAACCTGAAAGTCGTAGCGTTTTTCCTCGATCAGCTCGACCTCGAAGTTCGTATCTCCTTTGCGGATAATCACATCGGGCCGAATATAGGTGATGCCATTGCCGAGCGTGGTAGAGTAGGTATCGTTGTAGGTATGGGCCGGGAACGGATGGAGCTTGCTACGGATGTAGGTGCTGGCCTGCTGCACTTCTTGCTCTGTCACTTTTAGCTGACGAACTATCTCGTGGAGCTGGTTGCGCCCCAGCAGGTCCAGGTAGCGATCAACCAGGATGTAGGCAAGGGGCGGCGGTGTCTCCTGCTCGCTCAAGGCTGCTAATTGGATCAACAGGCATTCGCGCAGGTTGCGAGCGCCAATGCCAAACGGTTCCAGGGTTTGCAACTGAAGTAAAACATAATCGACCCGCTTCACTGGAACCTGGAGATGGTCGGCGATCTCCTGCGTGCTGATTTCAAGATACCCCCGCTCGTTGAGGTTGCCGACCAGTTGCTCAGCTATCAAAGCGTCATCAGGAGCGATCAGCGCCTCCAGTTGTTGCAGCAAAATCTCTGGCAGCGTTTCGCCATTGGGAATACGGGATAGAGGATCATATTCGTCGTCGCTGTCAGCCTCTGTAAAACCGTAATTATCGCTATCGTAGAGTGTTTGTTGAGAGGTCCAGGAAGATTGAGCAGCTATATGTTCCTCGTGCGCAGGAATTTCGCTCTCGCGGGCGACATGCGAGGAGAGAGGAGCTAGCGGCGTTGTCGGCATGTAGTGTCCGCAATTGGCGCACGCTGAGCCATACATGGGCGTGCCACAATAGAGGCACACTCGCTGCTCTATCACGTCAAGGGTTGGATTCTCCATCTGCTCCTGGTTGATGGCGCGATCCAGTTCATCTGAAGAAAGATGTAAAATAGTGCTTGAAGTGATGAGTTTGGCGCTGACGTGCAGCACCTGTTCTGGTCTTGGCCTCGGCTCTAATCGCATATATTCCCCCTACCTTCCCCTGGCTGATGTGTAAGATCCCTTAGATCCATCCGCGGCTGACTAGCGCGCTATACGCTGCTTCCTGTTCTGCTGCCTGTTTGTTGCGGCCATGACCCTGGCCCGCGACTTTATCGCCTAGCAGAACCTCTACGGTAAATTCTCGGTTGTGTGATGGCCCTTCCTGGCTGGCGATGCGATATGAAGGGGTAATGCCTTCATGGGCCTGTGCCAGCTCCTGAAAGAGGGATTTATTATCCTTAAATAAACGCTTGCTGACAATATTGTGAGCGATAGGTTCCAGGCGAGGAATGAGAAGTTGCTGGGTTGCCCTCAGCCCCTGATCGAGGTAAACCGCGCCCAGCACGGCTTCAAAAGCCGAGGCCAGCACACGTTGGCTGCCTCCGCTATGCTGTTCGCCCTTACCCATGCGCAAAAATTGCCCTAGATTGATTTCGCGTGCGAAATTGGCCAGCGT
>DASTZT010000719.1:0-13741 GCA_035764225.1 Ktedonobacteraceae bacterium | reverse complement strand
TTGTAAAAAATCCAGGCAGGTTCGGCTGGATATTTCCTGTCCATGTTCCGCTACCACGTACGCAACCAGTTGCTGCTCGCCAGAGCTGAAAGTGCAGAGACGGACAAGCGCCTGCCGTATCTCTGGATGTTGCAGGAGATGGAAGGCGATCTCTTCTGTCTCAACACGGATGCCGCGCAGCTTCACTTGCAAGTCATTACGACCGAGAAACTCTAGTTGAGCATCGGGAAGGTAGCGTGCCAGATCACCGGTACGATAGAGGCGTTCTCCGGGCCATTGGCTAAAGGGATGTGGAATAAAGCGTTCTGCCGTCAGGTCGGGGTTCTGACAATAACCGCGTGCCAGCCCGGTCCCCCCGATATAAAGTTCTCCTGTGATGCCACATGGTACCGGTTGTAGCTGTGCATCGAGCACATAGATTTCGGTGTTAGCAAGCGGTCTACCGATGGGAGGATGCTTGTATGGGTAATCTATGATGCTTTGCCAGTAGGTGGCATCAATAGTTGCCTCAGTGGGACCATACTGGTTGTAAAGTGTGGCCTGGCTGTATGCGTGGAACTGCTGATAGATGTGTCGTGGTAATGCTTCACCGCCACTCAAAACGAGGCGCAATTGGCTGCATAGGGGGAATGCTGAATCCTCCAGAACCAGATGCAAGAGTGAGGGGACAAAGTGCGCAACAGTTACCTGCTGATCTACCATGAGCCGCGTCAGTCTGCGGCTATCCCCATAGAGTTCCCAGGGGACGACGATCAGTGTGGCTCCTGCAATCAATGGACCAAAGATCTCCCACGCAGAGAAATCGAAGCCGATTGAGGCAGCCTGCAAAATACGGTCGGCACTGGTAAGCGGATAGCAATGCTGGCTCCACAGCAGACGATTGCACAGTGCCCTATGAGTGATCATAACACCCTTTGGGTGTCCCGTTGAGCCAGAGGTATAGAGGATATAAGCCAGATTATCAGCTTGAATTGTGCTATCTGGCGGCGTAGGGCTTTCTTCCCGCAAAGCTGCTCCGTCGCTGTCAAGACAGAGAGCAGGAATGCTCTCATAGGCTATTTGTTGCAGAAAATGTTGCCTAGTGATTAATAAGCGTGCGTTAGAGTTGGTAAAGAAATGGTATGCTCGCTCTTGTGGCTGGACCAGATCGATAGGGAGATACGCGGCCCCCGCCTTTAAGATTGCTAGCAGCGTGATAACCAGTTCGAGCGAAGGTTCTAGAAAGACTGCTACGCAATCCTCAGGGCCAATACCGCGTTTTTGTAACAGGTGCGCTAGCTGGTTTGCCTGTGTCTCCAATTCGGCATAGGTAAGCTGGCGTTCACCATAGCGGATCGCCGGGTGATATGGAGTTCGTGCAGCCTGCTCGCTTACAAGCAGATGCAGGCAATGATGCACCTCATAAACGGTCCTGGTAGCATTATTGCGGGCTAGCAGCAGCTCCTTTTGTGCTTCTGAGAGCTGCGTCAGCGTATGTATCGGGGCGTCTGGGTGGTGATTGATCTGCCGGAGCAGCGTGACGAATTGGTCGGCCAATTGCTCTATGGCCTGCCGCTCGTAGCGTGTTGGATCATAAGTTAATGTGCAGCGTACAACCTGTTGCTGACGCTGGCAATGGATGCGTAGCCCGGCCAACACCAGCGTTTCTTGACGAGAAGTAATACGCGCTATCATATGTGCCAGTTCAAACTCTTCTGGCAGTTCACTGTAGCTAAAGGCGAAGGGGAACGAGGCGTGCAGATGCTCCATAGCTGTATTGCCCTGCAAGCTCTCCCAGCTAAAGTACTCAGACCACTGGACAGCCTGCTGGAGGGCCTGCTGTACATGCGCTATGGCTTCTCGTATGGTATGTTGCTCATCAACTCTTATGATGAGAGGCACATCGCTGGTCAGAGGGCCGAAAGCCCGCTGGAGATCTTCAAATTTTCGACAAGTGGCGGCAATACCCAGCGTCAGCTCCTGCTGGTTGGTCAGGCGGCTCAAGAGCGTTCCCCAGCATGTCAGCAGGATGGCCTCAAGTGAGGTAGGGTCCAGGTCTATTAGCCCTTCCTGATCTGGAACGGCATGATAGTTAAAACTGATCTGGGCGGGATATTGATGATCAGCTTCCGCTATTGTTGTGTATCGCTCAAAAGGAAGCTCAGCCTGGAAAGAAGCCCTGGCCATCTGTTTTTTCCAGAAGAGCTGACCGTCTGGAGTCTCTGGCGCTTCGAGCAGTTCGTTCAACCCCTCTGCCAGATCTGCATACTGGATCACGTCCTCTTCTTGCATCGCAGGCTCACCTGCCAGAGCTTGCTGGTATTCATGCCAGAGATCCTGGAGCAGGAAATGCATCGTTCCCTCGTCGGCGCAGAGACCTGCCAGATTGAGCAGGAGCAGATAGTGTTGAGGAGCCAGAGTCAGCAAAATAAGACGAGGCTGTCCGTTTTCTTGTGCATTATAAAGCTCCTGCTGGAGTACTTCGGTGATGCGCTGTTGCTGGCTCTGCTCCTGGAGAGTATCTAATGTGATCTCTTGATAGAAGAAAGAAGGGGTACCAATAGACTGGACAGGAATGCTGACCCCAGGGACCGTGGTAAAGGTAGTGCGCAAGTTTTCGTAACGTTGGATGATGCGCAGCATTGCTTCCTCAAGATAAGCTGGCAGAAGTGGACCCTGTATTTGGACAGTATAAATCAGCCGGTGGTTGCGCTTTTGATATTGTTGCTGCCGCCACAGGTAACGTTGCTGGGGGGAGAGACGGAAGCCCGAAGCAGGGGAGGCCGTTTGCATACTATAGATACTGCCTTTCTTATGCGGAATGACTGTTATAAGGATCTGCTATATTGACCAGGATCTTCCTCGGCCCTGAAAACGGAGCGCGACCATGAGCCGTCAGGATATTGTCCAGCAGCAGCACGTCGGTACGTTGCCAGGGGAAGCGGATTGTCTCCTGCTCGTATGCCTGATGGATCTGATGCACGACTTCAGGCTCAATTGGACTACCATCGCCATAATAGGTATTGTTTGGGAGATCTTGCTCGCCAAATTCTTTCAAAAGATACTCTCGGCTATGTGGTACGAGTAGCGATGAGTGGAAGAAGGCAATATGATTGAACCAGACCTGTTCCCCCGTCAAGGGATGGTTGACAATAGCGGGCCGTACCTGGCGGGTGCGCAACTGATTCCCAGCCAGCCACTCATATTCAATCGCATGCTCGCGGCAATAGCTCTCAATTGCTGCACGCTCACTTGTTTGAAATGCGACCTGCCAGGAGAGTCCCAATCGCTCATGAAAGTTGCGTACATACATATATTTTTTGCGTAAAAAGCGTTCGCGAATCTCTGGTGCTATATGCTGTAATACTTTGCGACAATCAGCAATTGGCGTTTCTCCTCCCTGTTCGGGTGGTATCAGGCAATAAAAGGCAACTTTCAGCGGCCAGGTGATTGCATATGATTGCTCATTGTGCAAGAGAATGGTCTCTCCCGCAGGATAGTCAGTTGAGGTATAGATGGTTCCGCTGACCTGGGTGCGAGGAGAAGTGCGCTCCTGATAATCCACTTGTTTCTCAGTAATCGCTATCATCAATTGCTCAAACTGTGCTACCGTCTCTACTGGAAAGTTGCGCAAGAGGAGGCCCCCATGCTGTAAGAGCAACTGTTGTAAAGCATCTTTGTTCTGGCTGGCCCATGCAATCAGGTCTAACCCTGGCACAGCGGGCCGAATGAGCAATGGCAGAGGCTGCTCAGGAAACAACTGCTCTACCTTAACCATTGAAAAATCTTGTCTGGTGCTCACAGCCTTACGTTTCCCAATCGGTGATTTTCCAGGTGATGGCTGCGGTCGCTCCATGTTTTATTTCTCCTTTTTTAAACTTGTAATCTGCTCTGTGGTTTATAACTCATTTATCAAGACTTCTGCGCCTTGCGCTCTTTAACGTAGATACAGTTCCGCTAGCGATATCCTTTCCTATACGCTGTTGTTGTTGCTGGCGTATGAGGCCAAGTTGCTTCAGCAGGGTTCTAGTTGACGTATCTGGCGTAGATTGAATGAAAAGTGATAGTAGCTCCTCAAAAAGCTCTAGCCAACATTGGATTGTCTTGGCGGCAAAAAGATCTGTATCATAGCACCATTCAAACACCATTTTGTGCCCTGTCTCGATCACATTACAGCTAAGTTCCCAGTGAGAACTTGTCACATGGGTGGCATCGTGGAACTGCGTTACCGTGAGATCAGCAGGGTCAGGCGTCGTTTGCGCTCCGTTTGTTGTCGGCATAGAGTCTAAGTTAAAGCAGACTTTGAGGATCGAACTATGCCCTGTTGTGCTAGAGGAGGTAGCCAGCTGGCTAAAGGCATAATGACGATACTGGTGGCCCTCCAGGAGAGCCTGCCTGAGCGTCGTCACATAGCTCATCAGGCTCTGATTTGGCAAGAGTGAGTCGCGGAGCGGTAGGAGGTTGATACAGAATCCGACAAGCTGCGGATTGCTGAGCGTTGGTTGATCGCTTATGTGAATGCCGAGTGTAAGATCATCTTCCTCACTGAGATAATGGATGAGGAGGGTGAAGGCCGCCAGCGTGATGATGAACAGGGTGCTACCATAGCGTGCGCTAACTGCCTTAGATTGCTGGTACAGTGTCGTATCCGCTTCGCGACTGCATAAGGCTCCGCAGTAACTCTTCTGAGCAGGGCGTGGATAATCGTAGGGCAGTGTCACTATGGCAATACCCGTGGGAAAACGCCCCCGCCAGTAGCTCTCGGCTGCCTTGTTCAAATCTCTGTAGTCCTGGACATAGGCGCTGTAGGAGGCAGGCGGAGGGAGAGAGGGAGATTTCCCCTGACGGATAGCTGCGTATATCGTTGCCACCTCTTTAATAATAATGGCGAAAGACCATGAATCAGTGACCAGGTGATGAATGGTCAGGAGTAAGAGATAGCGATATTGTGTACTGCACATGAGCTGCACACGCATCAGCGGACCACGTTGCAAATCAAAAGGTGTCGTCTGCTCCTGCTGAATATGGGCGTGCAATTTTTCCTGCCATAGATGTTCAGGCAGCGAGCTATAATCAGAGACCGAGAGAGCCAATGGCATAGAAGGATGGATATATTGGGCATCGCCCAGAGCGCTGAAGGTAGTGCGTAATGCCTCATGGCGCGCTATCACCTGCTGGAAAGCTAGCTCAAGTACAGATAGTTCCAGTGTCCCTTCGAGGGCAAATGCCTGGATCTCGTTGTAGCTGCACGAAATATGCGTGCCCATCTGGGTCATAACCCACAATTGTTGTTGAGCAGGGGTGAGCGAGAGCTGACGTACACCGGAGCTACTCTGACTCCGAGGAGCAGGCTGGAGAAAGCCTCCTGTCCGTAGTTCCATCGCTGCCTCCTGCACCGCCTTGATGATCTCTTCTCTATCCTGCACTGAATGTGCTGTCGAGAGGAAACAGGTGCGACCCGACCAGACGAAAATGCCCTTGAGGAGCAACTGTAGAAAGAAGAGATCACTAAACTGTTGTTCACGTCGAAAATGAAAGCGGAAGAGCGATCCGAAATGAACCACTTCAATGGGAAAATCGTGCTGGGCAAAGAAGGTATTGAGCCTTTGTGCAAGGATAGCTGTTGCCTGTCCCAACTCCTCCTGTAATTGTGGACTCTCGGCTTTGATCCGCGTCAGCACTGCTTTGGCCGCAGCCATAGCGAAGGGATGCTTGCAGAATGTGCCAGCAAAAAATGTCTGAGTTGCCTGTGGAAATGTGTCATCGCCGTAGCTCCACCAGCCACCGTCCAGAGCGTCCATATATTGTGCTTTGCCGGCAACAATACCAATAGGTATGCCACCACCAACGACCTTCCCATAGGTAGCGATATCAGCCTGAAAGCCAAAAAGGGCCTGTGCTCCTCCTGCATGCATGCGAAAACCTGTAATGATCTCATCACAGATTAGAGCGATCCCCGCCTCTTTAGTAATCGTACGCAATGTTTGCAGAAACTCGCGCGGCTGTAGCGCAGGCCGACGACTTTGCACTGGCTCGACCAGCACTGCAGCCAACTCGTGGGCGTGACGACGAATGGTTTCAAGGGCTGCTGGCTCACTGTAGTCGAGCACGATCACATCGGAGATGATATTGGGAGGGGTTCCAGGTGCAAGGGGAACCGCTTGCGGCGCGTGATGCGATCCTCGGCGAGCCAGCACACCGTCGAAGCTGCCATGATATGCTCCGGCGAAGATCACGATCTTGTGGCGCTGCGTGACAGCGCGAGCCAGACGCAGAGCGATCATCACAGCCTCTGTGCCAGAATTACAGAAGATAGCGCGTTCCTTACTCGTTAGTTCGCAGACAAGTTCGGCTACTTCTCCAGCAAGAGGAGACTGTGGGCCAATCTCGAAGCCTCGGTTGAGCTGCTCTTGCAACGTCTGCACCAGAAAAGCAGGGCGATGTCCGAACAGGTTTACGCCAAAGCCCATCGCCAGATCAATGTACTCATTGCCATCCAGGTCGGTGATCCTGCTGCCCTGCGAGCCGTTTGCGACAATGGGGTAGCTGATTTCCTTCCAGTAGCGACGAAATGTTGCGACTACAGAGGGGTCGGCTAGAACCTGTCGATGGCGCTGTGCATATTCCTTTGATTGCTGGGTGCGTGCGGTAAACGCAGCTATGAAATGTTCCAGGTAGTGCTGTTGTTGCTCGCTAAAGGGTGATATTTGGCCTGTATCAATAGGACTGTACAGCCCTGCGAGCGGGTTTTCCTGCGCAGCGCCATCGGGGGCTATTGTTGGCTGTGGGGGTGATGGGGCAGGCGCGTGCTGTTTGTGGGTCAGGTACTCTTGCAGTAGATCCAGTTGGCGTTCCATAATCCTGAACTGACCTTGCAGCAATTGCTGGATTGCTTCCTCATCCTGCTCGAACTCCTGCTGTCTCAACGCTTCCAGCCCGGTACTGGCTGTTTGTCTCTGAGTGGAGTTCACATAGGGATTTGCTCTAGTCTCTGAGGAGTTGCTGGGTGATGGCGCAGTTTTTTGCTCGCTTGAGAATGTGTCGGGTGGAAGATGTTGATCCAGGTATTCGGCCAGTGTTGCCAGCGAGGGTAGCTCTTCAAAGAGCTGGCGAAAGCCAATCTCGATCTGGAAGGTGGCATGTAAGGCTTCGTTGACCTGAAGGAGGAACAGCGAATCAAACCCCTTTTCAAAAAAGGTGGCATAAAGATCCTCTTCGCCTGCTTGAATACCAGACAGACGGTAGATGATTGCGTGTAGCTCAGCCAGAATCCTTTCCCGACGACCGCTCCTCTTTGCTGACGGTTCTTCCGCCTTTAGCTCCCAGTTTGAAAAAGACGAGACAGACGACTGGGCCTGCCTGGTTGTGTCCCAGGAGGGTTTACGAGTTGGCTGCTCGATAAGCATCGCGCAAGAGCTTCCATACTGCGGCGCTTCTATCCAGAAACGCTGGCGCTCGAATGGATAAGTGGGCAGTGGGAGACGTCGCCGCCGTTCCTGAGCGTAAAAATTGTTCCAGTTAATGGGCTGTCCATGACGCCAGACATCGCCCAGTGCCTGCAAGATCCCATCCAGGTCAGAACCTTCTTGTGATACGGAGCTGACCGAAGAGAAAATAATGGCCTTTGGCGTGGTAGCTATCAGTGGCCGGACGATCTGCTGCAAGCTCGTGCCAGGGCCTATTTCCAGGAAGAGTGTGTAGTTCCTTTGCAAGAGTTGGGCGACTCCTGCGGAGAAGCGGACTGGAGCGCGCAGATGTCTGGCCCAGTAGGCGGGATCGGTAGCTTCGGTGGCGGTAATCCAGTTACCTGTTACATTGGAGAGGAAGGGAAGCTTTGGCTCTTTGAGTGGCGTACGACGAACGATAGCCTCAAATTCCGATACGACCGGCTCCATCATCTGAGAATGAAAGGCATGAGAGGTATGGAGGCGGCGAAACTGAATAGAACGAGTCCGTAGGTACTGTTCCAGGGTGGCAATCGGCTGCTCTGGCCCCGCGATGACGCAACGCTGTGGACCGTTGACGACTGCCAGAGAGAGTTGCTCGTTGAGCAGGGGCAAGCACTGTTCTTCGGAGAGTGCCACCGAGAGCATCACGCCTGGGGGCATACGTTGCATCAATTGACCGCGTGCGGCTACGAGCCTGAGTGCGTCGTCCAACGAGAAGACATCGGCCAGGCAGGCGGCCACATACTCACCAATGCTCTGTCCCAACGTGGCTTGAGGTTGTACGCCCCAGTGCATCCAGAGTTGTGCCAGCGCATATTCCACCACAAACATTGCCATTTGTGCTATCTGTGTTTGCTGTAGATTATATGCATCTTGCTCGCTCGCCTGCTGTTGGGGGTATAAAAGCTGAAGCAGATCGTATCCCAGATGGGCAGAGATGAAGCGAGCACAGTATTGCACAGATGTACGAAAAACCTGCTCTTCACGATAGACCTGCGCTAGCATCTGTGGATATTGAGCGCCTTGACCGGGGAAGAGAAATGCGAGAGCTGGAGCTGATTGTGTCTGGATAGGGCTGATATCTGGTCGTCGGAGCGCCTGTATTGCTTTGTCCCGTGTCGGACAAAGCGTTGTCCAGCGCCACTCAAAGGATTTTCGTCCCACCTGGAGCGTATAGGTGAGATCGGCCATATCGCTGTCTGGAACGTGATCGAGGTAATCTGCAAGTCTGACCTTCAGGCGCTCCAGGGCCGTTGGGGTTTTAGCCGATAACGTGAGGAGAAACGGACGGAGCGATGGGGAAGAGGGGGTGGACTGCGGCGCTTCTTCAAGGATCAAGTGAGCGTTGGTGCCGCCTATGCCAAAGGAACTCACACCAGCGCGGCAGGGAGTTTGTTGACTGACCCAGGTCTGAAGCTCCGTATTGACATAGAATGGGCTGTTGGCAAAATCGATGTTTGGATTGGGCTGTTCATAATTGACGGCTGGCGGGATCTCTTTATGGTGCAGAGCCAGTACAACCTTGATCAACCCGGCAATACCAGCAGCAGCATCCAGGTGTCCGATATTGGCCTTGATTGAGCCGATGGCGCAGTAATTCTTCCCCTGCGTATCAGCGCGAAAAGCCTGGGTTAATGCCTTGATCTCAATCGGATCGCCTAAGGTCGTTCCTGTACCATGTGCCTCGATGTATGTGATCGTATCGGCTGTAACCTCTGCCAGATGCAGGGCCTCGGTAATCACACGTGTTTGTCCTTCAACAGCAGGAGCGGTGTAGCCTACCTTCGCGGTGCCGTCATTGTTAATTGCCGAACTGAGAATCACGGCATGGATCATGTCACGGTCCGCCAACGCGTCAGTCAGCCGTTTAAGCACCACGATGCCCAGGCCATTTCCTCCCACTGTTCCCCTGGCTCTAGCATCAAAGGGGCGGCAGTGTCCATCGGGCGAGAGAATACCCCCATCCTGGTAGATATAGCCCTGCTGGGGGAGATGAATGGAGACTCCACCTGCCAGAGCCATATCACACTCGCCAACCAGGAGACTCTGGCAGGCCAGATGCACCGCAACAAGTGAAGTGGAACAGGCAGTGCTGACGCTAATGCTTGGGCCTTGTAAGTTTAACTTATACGAGACGCGCGTGCTCAGATAATCTTTGTCATTTCCTATAGCCAATGAGAAATAACTTCCAGAGGGAGCCGCGCCTTGTTGGAGTGAGGAGTGGTTCGGCAGTAGGTGGTGGAGCAGATAGCTGCTAGCTGCTGTGCCTGCGTAGACACCGATGGTCCCGCGATAGTGTTCGGGAGTGTAGCCTGCGTGCTCCAATGCTTCCCAGGCGCATTCGAGAAAGAGGCGATGTTGTGGGTCCATTGTTGCTGCTTCGTTTGGAAGATACCCGAAGAAGTCGGCATCGAAATATTCGATATCGGCGAGCATGCCACTGGCGGGGACATAGTGAGGGTTATCGTGCGGATGGGGGGCACCGTCGAGCATTGCCAGCTCTTCCTCTGAGAAGAACGTAATGGCTTCATGTCCGCTACGTAGCTGTTGCCATATGGTAGCAAGGTCAGGTGCCTGTGGGAAGCGGGCACTCATGCCAACAATCGCGATTCCCTGTTCCATTCCATTACTGTCTTCCATTGCTAAGAAGTCCTTTCACTGCGCAGAGCGGCTACGTCTAAGGGTCTGTTGCTGTTTCATCAAAGTCTTGCGGGTGTCAGCCCGGTCTCTGCTGGCACGTTGTAGGGCTAGCTGGCTGCTCTTGCCGCTCAAAAATGTTGCCAGTGCCTGAATCGTGGGGTACTGGAAGAGATCTACGACCGTAATATCATATCCCAGCCGCTCTTGAATCTTACTGTAAAGCTGGAGCAGCAGCAGGGAATGTCCACCCAGATCGAAGAAGTTGTCAAGGACGCCTGGAGAATCGATCTGGAGTACCTCCTGCCAGATGGTGACCAGTGCCTGTTCCAGTTCTGTTTTTGGGGCCGCGTAGGAGCCATGCTCAAAAGGGTGCCGTAAAGATGGGTGAGGAAGCGCTCTCTTATCGAGCTTTCCACTTGGTGTCAATGGGAGCGCGGGCAGGCGCATAAAGACAACGGGCAACATGTAGTCGGGGAGCCATTGTCGCAGGTGCTCACGTAGAGCTTCGTCAGATATCTGGTCTTCCATGACCCCGACAAGATATGCAACCAGCCCCTGTTCCCCTGGACGTATCTCTCGTAGCACGATAGCTGCTTCCTGGACAAAAGGCAGCTGACACAGGGCACGCCCGATCTCGTCTGGTTCTATCCGAAAACCGCGGAGCTTCACCTGCGTATCGCTCCGTCCAAGAAAATGCAGTTGTCCATCTGGATTGTAGCGCGCACGATCCCCTGTGTAGTAGAGTCGTGCTCCTGGCGTAAGGCTCCAGGGGTGAGGAACAAATCGCTCAGCGGTAAGATCGGGACGCTGGAAGTAGCAGCGTGCCAGACCGGCACCACCGATATAGATCTCACCGACAAGGCCAACCGCTACAGGCTGACCATAGCGATCCAGCACGTAGATCTCAGTATTCATCAGCGGACGGCCAATCGTGGTTACATCCTGTGCGTCGGTGGTGATCAAGGCCCCTGAGGAGTAAGTTGTAGTCTCGGAGGGGCCATAGAGGTTCCAGAGCTGAGCAGATGGGCACTGCTCATAGATCGCTGTCACGATCTGAGGCTGATAGGTTTCTCCTGCCAGATTGATGATCTGAACGTGAGACGGCAAACGCTGCGCACGCATCAGCGCAGTGATCGCCGAAGGCACGGTATTGATCAGTGTGATTTCCTCGCGGAAGTCGGCATCAATGAGCTGCAGCAGGTTTTTGACCATGATAACTCTGCCACCGACACAGAGCGGGGCAAAGATCTCGAAGATGGAGAGATCAAAGCAGATAGAGGTTGACGCAAGCACATGAGCCAGTTGCGTAGGCGAAAATGTCTGTTGTGCCCAAGCCAGGAGGTTGACGGCACTGCGATGAGTAATGCTTGCTCCCTTTGGCTGCCCTGTGGAACCGGAAGTGTAGATCAGATAGGCGAGCTGCTCTGGATACCGACCAACACGATCTGGGCGAGTAACCGGCTGCGTGGCAAGGGTCGGTTGGAACTGTTCCCAGGCGAGAACCTGGCAAGACCTCGTCGGTGTGTGGGATAGCACTTGTGACAGACGCGTTACTAGTACCTGCGCACGACTATCCTCGAGCATATACGTTTGTCTCGCTGCTGGATAGTGAGGGTCTAAGGGGACGTAGGCACCTCCCGCTTTCAGTGTACCCAATAATGCGATCAGGAGTTCCGGCTCACGTTCCAGACAGATGCCTACTGTGATCTCCGGTCCAACGCCTTGAGATCTGAGGTAGTGCGCGAATTGGTTGGCGCGCTGTTCTAGCTCCAGGTAAGTCAGGTGTTCTCCATTGCAATACAGTGCTTCACGTTCTGGGGTGCGCAACGCCTGTTGTTCAAAAAGCTCGTCTATATAGGCGAAAGCAGGCACCTCTGCTTTTGTGACGCTCCAATGTTGCAATAATGTGACGCGCTCGGCAGGAGCAAGGAGGTTGAGCTGCCAGATGGGTTGTGTGCAATCAAGCAGAATACTGTGCAGAAGTTGCTGATAGTGTTGCTGCATGCGGGCAATTGTGGCCTCGGTAAAAAGATCGGTAGCGTATTCGATCCTGCTAGTTAGTCCCTGTTCCGTTTCCTCAAGCTGCCAGGTGATCTCGAACTTGGCGGTCTGTGTCTCAACCGGCCAGCCATGCCACTGTAGGCCCGGAATATGGTGAGTAGGGAGCGGAGCATTTTGCAGCACAAAAAGCACCTGCACCAGTGGAGACCGGTTGAGATGCCTTTCTATCGGTAGCTCTTGCACCACCTGTTCAAAGGGGATATCCTGGTGCTCATAGGCTTCCAACACTATTGCGCGTATGCGCGTCAGGAACTGGCGGAAACTAGGATTGCCATGCAGATCGGCGCGCAGTGGTAGCGTATTGACGAAACACCCAACCAGTTCCTCTGTTTCAACCCTTGTCCGATTGGCAATCGGTGAACCTATAATCAAGTCTTCTTGCCCACTATAGCGCATGACTAACACCTGGAAGGCAGCCAGCAGCAGCATGAACAGAGTGACACCTTCATGGTTGCTGCAATCGTGCAGTTGCTGGAGTAGTGCTGTGTTCCAGGTCTGGGTGTGAACGGCACCTCGTCCGCTCATCACTAATGGACGAGGGTGATCCAGGGGCAACTCTAAAACGGGCGGTTCATGTAGTTGTCGTTGCCAGTAAGCAAGCTGACCCGTGAATATGGACTGATGGGCGGAACTGCGTTGCCAGCGAGCATAGTCAGGGTACTGGATGGCCAGGGGAGGAAGGTCTGGCTGCTGATCGGTCATTGCCGCCTGATAGCTTATTGCGAGATCACGAATAATAATGCCGAGTGACCAGCCGTCCACGACGCTATGATGAAATGCGAGAAAGAGGATATGGCAGGCGCTGTCGATACGTAATACCTGGGCGTGTAGCAACGGTCCGTAGATGAGATCGAAGGGACGCGTTCCCTCTGCCTGTAAAATAGACAGAGCCTCGGCCTCACTAGTAACGTCCTGTAGTGGCAGGGCAAAATCCTCTACGGGCTGGATATGCTGTACGGGTGTCCCTTCACGGAAGGTATAGACGCTACGCAAGATAGCATGGCGTTCTAAGAGGTAGGTGAGCGAGGAGCGCAGGAAGGTGAGATTGAGCAGCCCCTCAATACGAACAGCCATAGCAATGGTATATTGTGGACTTCCCGGCTGCAATTGTTCTAGAAACCAGAGCCGCTCTTGCGCGAACGAGAGGGGGAGCGGCCCCTCCAGCTTCCCAGTTGGAATAGTGTCGATAGGAGGTGTCTGTGCCTCTATGTCTTGACGCACCCGTTCAACCTGTATCGCAAGCTCTGTAATGGTTGGGGCCTCGAAGAGTACACGCAAAGGGATATCGATCTGCAAGGCGCGGCGCAATCGCGTGTAGACCTGTGTTGCCAGCAGTGAGTGCCCGCCAAGTAAGAAGAAGTTATCCTGACTGCCTATCTGGTCAATTCCCAGTACCTCGGACCAGATGTGCGCAATTGTTTGCTCAGTGGCCGAAATGGGGGCAACATACTCTGTCTCTAGCAGATCCCGACTGCGTTCTGGCTCAGGCAACGCTTTACGATCTACTTTCCCGTTAACCGTTAACGGCAAGCGATCCAGGAACAAAAAAGATGCAGGGATCATATAACTGGGAAGGCGTTGCTCCAGGAAGTCACGCAGTGCCGTGGCGGAGG
>DASTZT010000718.1:0-3233 GCA_035764225.1 Ktedonobacteraceae bacterium | reverse complement strand
GAGGAGATGAGTCTTTGATTTTCCCAGCACCACTCGTCGCAACAGCTACAGCACTTCGTAGCGGTCAACTTGACTTGCTTGAGTATATTGATGAGACATGCGAGCGCATTGAGAGAACAGATCCGCTTGTGCATGCACTTCTCCCTGAGCCGGAGCGTCGAGAGCGGCTGAGAAAAGCTGCGGCTACCTTGCGAGCACGTTTCCCTCAATCTGCCAGCCGCCCCCCGCTCTATGGCGTCCTCATCGGAGTAAAAGATACCTTCCGCGTCGATGGTTTTCCTACCCAGGTAGGCTCACAGCTTCCAGCAGAATTATTTGCAGGTTCGGAAGCCACCTGCGTCACCATGCTACGCGCTGCCGGTGCGCTCATTCTCGGTAAAACGGTCACGACTGAGTTTGCCTATTTTGAGCCTGGCCCAACGCGCAATCCGCACAATCTTGCCCATACTCCGGGTGGATCGAGCAGTGGCTCGGTGGCGGCGGTGGCGGCTGGCTACTGCTCGCTGGCGCTGGGCACCCAGGTGATCGGCTCAACCATCCGTCCGGCTGCCTTTTGCGGCATTGTCGGCTTCAAACCCAGCTATGGTCGCATTCCTACGGAG
This sequence comes from Ktedonobacteraceae bacterium, assembly GCA_035764225.1. GTDB lineage: Bacteria > Chloroflexota > Ktedonobacteria > Ktedonobacterales > Ktedonobacteraceae > DASRHT01. Next base: position 2,631 of record DASTZT010000718.1, on the reverse strand, counting down.
GGCTTGATTAAATGCGCCGACTCCGTTGAGCACGTCGGCTATTTCGCGCAAGACGTGCCGGGCATTGCCTTTGCCGCTCCCTTGCTTTGCAGCAATTGGCACGCTATCAAAACCGAAAGCTTGCCCGTACTCGGCGTACCAGAGGGGCCTTACCTCGCTCAGGCATCTGAGGAGGCTCTGACCGCTTTTGAAAGTCAGCTAGCTCTCCTGCAAAAAGCGGGCTATACGGTGCGTCGCGTGAGCGCATTGTCCAATATCGAGGAGATCAACCGCAGCCATACGCGGATGGTTTTCGCTGAAATGGCTCAGGTGCATCGCTCGTGGTTCGCGCAATACGAATCGCTTTACCGACCGCGTACGGCGGCTGCATTACGCGAAGGCCAGACGGTAAGCGAGGAGGAACACGCTCAGGCACGCGCTGGCCGTATGATGCTACGCAGCGAGTTAGAATTAAGTATGAAGCAAAATAGCATTGACCTCTGGATTTGCCCTGCCGCAACTGGCCCCGCTCCAGAGGGCTTAGCATCCACCGGAAGTCCAATCATGAATCTTCCCTGGACCTATACAGGCTTACCGGCAATCACCGTCCCTGCCGGGCATGCCGCTAACAGATTGCCCCTCGGTTTACAATGCGTTGGCGCGTCTATGCAAGATGAGTATGTGCTGGCATGGGCCGCTCCAATCGCCAGGATATTGGCATAACAAAGGAGTACATCGTGAAACCGCCACGTTTCCAGTATGGCGCACCATCGACGTTACAAGCAGCATTGGACTTGCTGGGGCGGTATGGTCAGGATGCCAAAGTACTCGCGGGCGGTCAGAGCTTGATGCCGCTCTTAAATATGCGTCTGGCAACGCCATCGTACTTGATAGATATCAACCGCATCTCTGAACTTGACTATATCACAGCCAGGGACGGCTATCTCGCGGTCGGTGCGCTGGCACGCCAGCACCAGATCGAACGGTCAGCCGTCGTACAGCAGCACCACCCACTGATTGTCGAGGCAGTGCAACATATCGGCCATATGCAGATCCGCAATCGTGGCACCATCGCTGGCAGTATCGCCCATGCCGATCCTGCTGCGGAACTCCCGGCCCTCCTCACATGTCTGAACGGTGAGATCATCGCCAGCAGCGTCAGGGGCCAGCGCACGATCAAAGCTCAGGATTTTTTCCAGGGCTATCTCACAACCGCTCTAGAGCCAGAGGAGATCCTGACCGAGGTACGTTTCCCCTGGCTACCCCCCGATGCCGGTTGGGCCTTTACCGAGTTCGCGCGTCGCTCTGGCGATTACGCGCTCACAGGCGCAGTGGCCGTGCTGCTTCCTGCTCCCGATGGTCGCTGCTTATCCGCCCGCATCAGTTACTTTGGCGTCTCCGCTACGCCCAAACGCGGCGATGCTATCGAGAAGTTGCTTACCAACACATCGCTCGATGATAGTATCATCAATGCTGCCGGAGAACTGGCGGCCCAGATCGTCAGTGATGAGTCGAGCGATATCCACGCCACGTCTGAGTACCGTCGCGCCCTTGCAACTGAGCTAACGAAACGCGTGCTAAAAGCGGCCTGGAGGCATTGTAAGAAAGAAGAAGGGGCTTAGTTTATGGAAAAGCCGACATCTCCACCGGGCCTGTCCGAAATATGCGCCATCACGGTCACGATAAATGGTCGCCAGTACGAACGACAGGTGCCTGTACGATTACTGCTCTCGGACTTTCTGCGCCACGAGCTGCACCTCACCGGAACGCATATCGGCTGCGAGCATGGTGTCTGCGGGTGCTGTACCATTCTGCTGGATGGCGAGGCAGTGCGCTCATGCCTGCTGCTGGCGGTACAGGTCGATGGCAGGACGCTCACCACTATCGAAGGGCTGGCAGGTGCTGAAGGGCAACTGCATCCGATCCAGCAAGCGTTTCGCGAGCAGCACGGCCTGCAATGTGGCTTCTGCACGCCCGGTATTATTCTTTCGGTCCATGCCATGTTACGCGAGCATCCAGCCCCAACTGAAGCCGAGATTCGCCACGAACTCTCCGGCAATCTCTGTCGCTGCACTGGTTATCAGAATATTGTAGCAGCCGTCAAATGCGCTGCTGAATATCTACGTGGGCAAAGTCAGGAGGTGGAATAATGGCAACGCGTTGGTTCGGCGCACCCGTTCAGCGCAACGAAGATCCGCGCCTGCTGCGTGGACAGGGCACCTACGTCGATGATATTGATCTACCAGAGATGCTCCACGCGGCGGTTTTGCGTAGTCCTTACGCCAGGGCAAAGATTGTACGCATCGCAACTGAGGCCGCTCGCAAGCTGTCAGGCGTCCACCTGATACTGACGGCTGCCGATCTGGGAGATGTGCTGGAACCTTCGCCGCTCCTGATCCCTCATCAAGCCTTAACGCATCCCCGCACACAGCTCCCTCTCGCGCTCAAAGATGTGCGTTACGTTGGCGAAGCCGTCGCCTTCGTCGTGGCCGAGAGCCGTTATATTGCTGAGGATGCCCTGGAACTGATTGACGTTGAGTACGAACCCCTTCCCGTTGTCCACAGTCTGGAAGTTGCCTCAACACCAGATGCGCCCCTCGTTCATGCAGATGTCCCCGGCAACGTGGCCGCTCACCTTGTGCAGACAGTAGG
>DASTZT010000717.1:0-6228 GCA_035764225.1 Ktedonobacteraceae bacterium | reverse complement strand
GGGCCGGGCAAAAGATGGAAACGCAGCACAAAATAGAGCTGGATCAGCGCCACGACCGCACCTTCGCCCATCGTAAACACCAGATCAGGGAGCAATAACTGTCCAAACAAAATGATCGATGGCTTCTCCTTAGACGCGGTTTGTGGCGTACCTTCCGCGCCCTCTATCGTAACGGCTGCTGTATCCCCAGCTTTTGACCTTTTTGACTCGCTTAAAAACCAGAGCGGTAAACCAAAAATAAAGGTGAAGAGCGCGGCGCTAATCACCCCCCAGCGCAGGGGAAGCATACTGGCGGCAGAGACGTGCAGCATCCCCGCCACAAATTCAGGGATTGCTCCCCCTAAGAGATTGCCAAGCGCCCCAACGCCAAGCAAAAGAAAGCTATTGAGCGCCAACACACCAATCCTCTGCCGTTCCGTTGTGCTCTCGACCAGCAGAGGGAGGTTTGTTACCCAGTAGGCGGTTGCCACCGTTCCCTGGATCAGGCTGCATGCCAGCAATAAAGGAGCGGATGTCATCAGAGCGGTTAAAGCTAAAAACGCGGGCGTCAGGATGGCACTGATCAGCAAAACTGGCTTACGACCCTGACGATCCGCCAGCAGCCCTATCGGCACGGCCCCTATCAACGCTCCAATAGCGGGCATGGCGCTAAATAATCCAATGAAATCAGGGTGATATCCCAGACTATAGGCATAATAATTGAGCGTCAACGTAGCAATCGTGAGCTGAAAGCCTTTGCCAAGCGTAAAGAAAAGCAAAAGATAGACATTTTTGGGCAGCTCGAAAATCAATAATTGCCGTCGTTTTGGCCCTTGCTCTAGAGAGTGAGTCCTTGTTGACGTTTCAGAGGTATTAGATAGGGAAGGCATGTTGAGTCAGCTCCTGAATAACTTTCACAGACATCCCATAGCGTACCATACGGAGAAAGAACAAGGCAATGCACAAAAGGACAGGTATCAGGCAGAACTCTGCCGGTAAGCGAAGGTTATTCATCATTTATTTATTTTATTAGAGCAATATTAGCACTAGTTTAGAAGTAAATTAAATTCTTATTGTTGACTTGTATTCTATTAATTTTTCTGTTACTCTATAAATGGCAAATGTACATCGTGTTAGTTGCAGGGAATGCAAACGGAATTTTTCTCTATCACGCATTTGTCAGGAATGGAATTCAAGAAACAAGTACTGAAAGGAGTCTAGTAACATGACATTAGCAACTTTAGTTCTTGGTGCTGCTCTTAATCCTGGCGGTCTGCTGGCATGGCTTATTGTTGGATTAATCGCTGGCTTTCTGGCTAGCGTCGTGATGCGTGGCGGCGGCTATGGCATCATTGGAGACATCATCGTCGGTGTGGTGGGTGCGTTCATCGGTGGGTTGCTCACCAACCTTCTCGCGCCTGATGCAAACTTCGGGTTCTGGGGAAGTATCGTCATCGCCTTCATCGGCGCATGTATCCTGATTGCGATCCTACGCGCCGTCTCTCACAGCTCAAAGCGCACTTTATAAGCTGTAACATTCTCGATCAAAGCTCTTCTAGAGAAAAGGGGTGGTTCTTCAAGGACCATCCCTTTTTTATGTGCTATCTCAGTCTCTGATCTTTCTCCACAACCACGACCTGATCCTCACGTATATATGCATAGCAAACAGTTCCCAGTGTGTTGCTGTGATTTGGGAAAGCGAGCTAATGGGGAGCAAACGAACGGGAAAGAAGGGAATGAGATAATGATCGTTATCAAAACTATTGATCTGAGCCAGGTGCTCCAGCCGGGCAATTTGATTGCCTGGTTGCTGGTCGGCTTGATCGCGGGCAGCCTGGCAGGTTACTTTGTACGTGGTCGCGGCTCCGGCTGCTTTGGCAATATCGTTGTTGGTCTACTCGGATCTGTCATTGGCGGTATCCTGGCAAGCATCTTAGAGCTTGGCACTTTCCGTTTTTGCGGCAGCATTTTCATCTCGTTCATTGGCGCATGCATTCTCCTGGGGCTGCTCCAGCTCTTCACTGGTGGCACGCGCCGATAACACTCTTTTTCCAAAAGCAAATAAGCGAGAGAAGACACTCAAAAACTTTTTGAGCATCATCTCTCGCTTATTTCTGTTATGCCAATCGTAACCTATTACGTATATATATTTTGAAGGTTCCTAAAACTTTTTTTCTTGCTTTCCAAAACCTGAGCTACTGCTTTTTTACTGTAGTGCGTCGGATGGAATTATTCGGGTGAAATCCTTTGTAGTCAGTTCAAATCAACCGCTTACGACAATTTTCCGTCAGAAAGGATTGAAATGGTGCGCTTCAGCCGCTCCTCTTCAGGAGCTCCACCTCCATCTGCGCCCGGCCAGCGCGGGCATAGCCCAAACGTCATCATCACCATTCTGAGTCTCATCCTTGTCTGTTGTATTCTTGCTGCTTGCGGCGGCTCCGCGCCAGTAGCGGCAAAGGTTGCTACGCCAACACCAACGGCTACCGCAACTCCCACACCGACGCCCACTCCCTCTCCTACTCCAACACCCACACCCACTCCGAAGCCTACGCCTACCCCAATACCTCCTCCTCCACCTCCCCCGCCACCCCGGCCAACCCCGGTGCCTCCCCAACCTTCGCCAGCTATACTTGGCCTGACACCGGCGTCAATGTTCATTGGGGGAAGTACTTGTTCTCAAAATGCCACGTTCTTTTTCTGTTCTCAACCGGTCGTAACCAACCTATCAACTAATCAAAACATGAGATGGTCTGCCTCCTCTAACTTTGGGGCGAGCTTCAGCCCTGTCGGTGGCGTACTTGGACCTCGCCAAAGCGTGCGTATAACCGTGACCATACGGCGCAGTGGTTGTGGAACCGGTACCCTCTTTTTTGTAGGACCGCTCAATACCCATACCATCGCATGGAACTGCCATTTTTAGCCAGACGTAGCGCAACCGGGATCATACAATGATGTATGATCCCAGCTTGTATCACCCTTCAGTACAACTGCTGCTTGACAGCGTGCCCTTTCCTTCTTGACGGTTAGACGGTGACTTTCTTCTCTTCCTGCGCCTGGATTTTATCCGTCTCGACGGCCTTCTCCTGTTGGGCCGCGAGCAGAGCAATATTTATCCCGGCATCCCGACTGAACTCCAGTTCCAGGGGCAACGGTCCCTTGTCTGTCAGCCACTGGCACTGTCCGTCGGCATTGGTAAATGCCCTCTTGACATGATGATGCCAGAGATACGCGGCATCGCTGATGCCAGGAGTGGTGCTGAGTTCTTCAAGCAGGCGAGCTGCCACGGCGCTAATAATCGGCGTGGCAAAGGATGTGCCGGACCAGTAAGCCCAGCTATGATTATTGGGAGCCTGGTACTCGGAAGGTACGTCCTCAGCCGAAAGCGATGGATAGCTGCAGGAGGTATAGACGCCAATCGGAGCATCGATTGTGTTCAGGTCAACACTGGTCATGCAGCTGGGATCGAACGGTCCACAATCAGCGGAGGCGGAATTGTTGGGTTTGGAGGCGGGGAAAATGGGCGTTGGGATGCCGCCACCCCAGGTCGCCACTCCATTATGTTGCATAGAACCGGCTCCAACAGGATCATTGCTATATAACGCGGCATGCCCGTTGCCATCGACCGCGCCTACCGAGATGACCTCGGAGAAAGCGGCTGGATAGCGTGGTCTCATGCGCTGAGTGGAGACAATCATCCTGTTTGGTCGCGATGAAGGCAAGCACTGGCGAACATCCGAGTCATTGCCTGCCGCACTGACAATGATAGCCCCTAGAGCCGACAGGCTCTGAATAATCGCATGGAGGCCGTTTCTCAATGGCTCAGTATTTTCGGTCATCCTCACCTGATCTGAGAATCCGCCAGCCGTCCAGATCTGCACCAGTTCTTCCTCATGAGGCATCGTCACCATGCTCATATTAATCACGACCGGCTTGTTATAAAGATCGCCCTCTTTGCCTGTATTCGGGTCCAATGGAGACATGCGAGAATGGATCTCTTCAAGCGCCTCTATGAGCACGCTGAGCGTCCCTACGCCAAAGTCGTTGAGCACGCGCACACATTCAATAGTGGCTGCGGGAGCAAGATCGCGAATGATCCCAGCGACGAATAAACCATGATCGGCCACGCTATAGCCGGAGAGCCGCCCATAGATATCACGCCCCGTTGCAGGCTGATCAGGGTTGTCAGTGTCCAGAACCGTCGGCAGCGACAGCTCTGAATCTTTGATGATAAACGCCGGGGAAGCCCCATTGATTTGTTTGACGATTGTTTGCAGCAACAAATTGTTATCTCCGGCGCGTTGCGCTGCCTCGATAATTTGCGCGGGTCGAGGACAGGTGTCGAGCACAAAGACCGTCACCCCTTCGCCCGTTTTCTGCTGCATTGTCGAGGAGAGCGTAGGCAAAGTAATATGCCACAGCGGGGATGGATCTTCGACCGGTACAGGCGGAGTGAGCGGGCAAGCATGGAACATACAGCCACCACCAACAGGAGTTCCTCCACTGAGCCAGTTGGGCGAAGCAGCTACAATCGCAACCTGTGCTTGCTGCTTTAGCTCTGCCCGGTTGTTATTAATCAGGTTCACTACCGCGGCTATGGCATTGGTCGTGTCCACGCCACTGCCGCCGCCATACATCGTTGCCATCCCTGTCCCCACTCCACTGATCACCGGCGAGCCAGACATGGCGTACGCTTCTTCTTGCTCAACGTGAAAGAAGCACTTCACCAGTACACCCTGTCCTGAAGGATGCAAAAATAGATGTTTCCCAAGCGGACTATTCAGGTCGCTATTTGTGCTTTTCTCTTCCAGCAACGCGGCCTCGGCTGCTGCATCCTGTTGCGCCACATGCCGCATATCATGCTCCTGGAAAGAGCTTAAGCTATACCCGTACATCTTCAGAAACCGATTAAGTCCATCCAGATTGAGCGAGGCTATGATCTCCGACTTTGCTGCCGTAGCTGGCATATCTGAGAGGAAAGTAATCGCAACCTGGTCGTCCAACCAGTAAATTGCCATCTTACTCCACCAGGGAGCTTTCACCGCTGGCTGATTCATTTGCGGGTTCACTTGCATTTTCGCCTCCGGGTCCTCTAATACATGTAGAGAAATTTATTAGTCAACACAAATTACTTATTTTAACGTCAGAGGCTGCGTTTTTTGGGGGTTAATTTTACTATAATATGGCCTATTCGCTTTTTTATTCAGGGAGCAACTGAGAGAGGGCCAACTTCTCCCACGAGGCGAAACGCGGCCCAGAAGTAGGGGTGTCTATAGCTGGTGGGTTCTCGATTGAGAAAGCTGCACTGCGCTGCTCGCAGAGCCTGCACTTTACTATCCGAACTCAAAAGGCGCTGGTAAAATTGCGTCATCAAATCGCTGGTTGCTTTATCTTCCACAGGCCAGAGGCTCATCACCAGCGAAGCAGTGCCAGCCGCCAGAAACGCACGCCCCAGGCCAAGTTGTTCATCACCGCCACCGCTGAGCGCCAGGCCAGTTTCACAACCGCTCAAGGTCACCAGCTCACAACCTGCTAAATTCAGGCTAAAGGCGTCGATAGCATTCAGCGGCCCATCAGCCAGGCGCACATAGGAAAAATTGGGCGCGTCGAGTCGGCATTGCCCATGCGTCGCCAGGTGAATAATCGCACAACCGGCAGCCTGCTCCATCAAGCGGGCAATCGTGGCCTCTTCCTCAAGATAGCAATGGCCCTGCGTCATCGCCGCCACCGTTTTCGCTTCATCGATGGCACGTTGCAACTCTCCGTTGCCTGAATAGCCCAATACCAATGAGCGACCGCCAGGGGTTGTATTCCTGGGCTTGTCAAGGTGAGTCAGCATATTGCTTGTTGGCAGGTAGTTCACCTGAAAATCTTCGATCAGAAAACGCGAGCCATTATATAAGGCGTGAAACGGTAGGGGATGCAGTAACCCATACGGGACAATCGTCAGCAGCCCGGAGGGAGAGGGCAGCAGATGCGCAATCGGGGCAATCAGCAGCTTGTACAGCTTTTGCAATAAGCCGCGAATGGCTTGCTGCGGCGGCTGTTGCTGATCGGGCCATCCTCTCGGCTCCAGGTGAGCATAGAGCGGCGGGAGCAGGCGTTCCAGTAACGCGGCCCCTTGAGGATTCTGATGAATAGAGATATCTTCCCTCGTCACCGCGAAAATCACGAGTTGGCCTTTGTAAAGGAAATAGGCCAGCAGCAGCTGATCCGGTAGCAGACATTGGCGCAACTGAGCCACATCAAGAT
>DASTZT010000716.1:0-7665 GCA_035764225.1 Ktedonobacteraceae bacterium | reverse complement strand
CCTCTGCCCGCAGTAGTTACTATCGCTAGCGGCTCTTTTGAGGCCATCTATCCAACGATGAAAGGCATCATGGGCGCAAAAAAGAAGCCTTTTAGCCAGCTCACTCTAGCGGATCTCGGCATCGAGGCTTCACAGGTCGGTGAGGCGGGTGCTCGCGAGCGCGTCCTGGCTCTCGGCACTGCGGAAGCACGCGCCGCCGGACAGATTATTAAAGATGATGGCAACGCGGCCCAACAGGTTGCAGATTTTCTGCAACGGTACCAGTTACTCTAGTTTTTTTAGGAGGATATTGGAGTATGTCGAAAACTATTTGGGTGCTGGTCGAACTGGAAGGCGGTCAACCCGTTCGCTCATCGCTAGAGGTTCTGGGAAAAGCTGCCAAACTGGGTCGCGCTGAAGCCATCGTGCTGGGTGCAGCCGCCGCTGACGTTGCTCCGACGCTTGGCGAGTATGGCGCGGAGAAAGTCTATGTCCACGCCGACGCCGCTTATGATAATTACCTCACCTTGCCCGCCGTTGAGACGCTCAGTAGCCTGCTGCAACAACATCAGCCCGCTCTGTTGCTGCTGGCTACCACCTACGATCTACGCGATATCGCAGCACGTCTGAACGTGCGCAACAATATGGGCCTGATTACTGATGCCACCGATCTGGCCTTTGACGGCGATACGCTCAAAGTGACCGTTCCCTGGGGCGGCGAAAATGTGGTAACGGCAACCCATCCCCAGTCCGGCGCTGGCATCGTGCTCACACGCCCGAAAGCGTTCAGCATCGAGAAATATGATGGGCGTACCGCAGAAATTGCGACTTTGAACGTTTCTATTAGCGCCGACGCGCAGAAGATCAAAGTCCTTGAGACGGTCGAGGTCAAAAGCGAAGGCCCGGCTCTGGAAGATGCCAGCGTCATCGTCAGTGGCGGACGTGGCCTGGGCAAAGCCGAAAATTACCGCCTGGTTGAGGCGCTTGCCAGCGCCTTGGGCGGTGCTCCTGGCGCGACTCGTGCCATTGTCGATGCCGGTTGGCTCCCCTATAGCTACCAGATCGGACAAACCGGCAAAACCGTCAAACCTACGTTGTATGTTGCCGTCGGTATCAGTGGCGCAATTCAGCACCTTGCGGGCATGAAAGGCTCCAAATATATCGTTGCAATCAACAAAGATGAGCACGCGCCCATCTTCTCGGTTGCCGATCTAGGAGTGATTGGTGACGCTTTGACGATCTTGCCACAGCTCACCGAAGAAGTGAAGCGACGTAAAGCATAACGACACAAACATCTATGGTATAACATCGAAGGGTAGCTGAATAGCTACCCTCTAAACTCGAAGTTCAGCGCCGTCGGTATCCAACCTGCGATGTGACGATGCGTGGTTACACCTTCCCCATCCATCACCCACATCCTCTAAGGCACAACAGGTACCGAGGCGACCCGGATAATTACTAGGAGGTTCGACATGGCTCCCCCCGTTATATCACCAACCGGGGGATGGATCGGCACCATTATCTTTGTGCTGCTCTTCCTGACAGCGCTGGTTCTTTTTGGCGTTCGCGTAGGCAAGCTACTTGCGCTCCTTGCGAAGGCGCGGCCAGAAGACCGCACCGATCATATCGACGACCGCATTGGAGAATTTTTCCTGGTGGTTCTCGGTCAGAGCGGGGTGCTCCGTGATCCCATCCCTGGTATTGCACACTTTTTTACCTTCTGGGGCTTTATCGTGATCCAGTTCGGGCTGCTCAATTTGCTGCTCGGCGCGTTTAATGGATCGCTGCCCCTGCTTGGCGACAATCGCATTTTTGCCGTTGTGCTGGATGTCTTTGTGGTCCTGGTGGCAATTGCCCTGATCCTTTTTGCCATTCGGCGCGGCATTGTGCGACCCCGCCAACTCTCTAGCTTCCTGCATGGCCCCTGGGACGGCTTTATCATCCTGGGACTGATCTTGCTTGTCATCGTTACGCTGGCGCTGGTTGAGGGCTTCGAATATGCAGCAAGCAACGGAGTGGCCTGGACCCCCATTGGTACGCTGCTCGGTCCCTGGTTCAGTGGAGCAGGCACGCAAGCCGATATTACTGCATACCGCCTCTTCTGGTGGCTGCATGTTAGCGTGGTGCTGGGCTTCCTGATTTATCTCCCACGCTCCAAACACCTGCACCTGATGGCGACTCCCTTTAATGTCTTCTTCCGCAACTATAAGCCAAAGGGGGCGTTACCGCTGCTGGAGAATATCGAGGAGCGCGAAGATTACGGCGTCTCTAAGGCGGAGCAGTTTACCTGGAAGCAGTTGCTCGATGGCTACGCCTGCACTGAGTGCGGACGCTGCAATACGGTCTGTCCCGCGACCAATACTGGCAAGCCGCTGTTTCCCAAAGAGATTATCCTGGGCGTGAAAGAGGCGCTTTTCGTTCACAGCGATGAGATCCTGGGCGAAAATTCCATCTACAGCAAGCTGGGGATCGCAGGCGTCAAGGCCGATCAGAACGCGCGCGAACAAGAGGCGCATCATGAGCCAATGGTAGGCGGCATTATCACCCATGATGCCCTCTGGTCCTGCACGACCTGCATGGCCTGTATGGAAATCTGTCCCGTCTCTATCGAGCATGTACCGAAGATTGTCGATATGCGCCGCTATCTCGTGATGGAGGAGAGCGAATTCCCGCAGGAAGTTACCTCGCTCTTTAATAACATCGAGCGCAACGGCAACCCGTGGGAAATCAGCAACGATAAACGCGCCGAGTGGGCCGCTAGCCTGGGGGTTCCCCTGATGGCGGAAAATCCCGACGCCGATGTGCTCTACTGGGTTGGCTGTATGGGCTCGTTCGACCGACGCAATCAGCAGGTCGCAACCTCAGTAGCCAAGATTTTGCAAGCCGCCAACGTCAACTTCGCCATTCTCGGTCCAGAGGAAACCTGCACTGGCGATCCTGCTCGTCGCATCGGCAACGAGTACCTGTGGCAGATGCAGGCGCAGCAGAACGTTGAGACGTTGAACAATTACGGCTTTAACCTTGCCGTCCAGAGCAACGGACACAACGGACACGCTTCCAGCAATGGCAGCACCGCCGTTGCTACCAAACATCGCACCATTATCACCGCCTGCCCGCACTGCTTCAACACGATCAAGAACGAGTATCCGCAGGTCGGCGGTGACTACGACGTTATCCACCATACCGTTTTCATCGAGAAACTTCTGTCCGATGATAAACTTAGCTTGCCCGAAGGTTTTGATAAACGCAAGCTGACCTATCACGATCCCTGCTACGTCGGTCGCTACAACGATGTGTACGATGAGCCGCGCCGCGTGCTTACCGTGCTCAATAGCAACGGCGTCACAGAGATGCATCGTCACCGCAACAAGAGCTTCTGCTGTGGCGGCGGCGGCGGTCGCGTCTGGATGGAGGAGAAGATCGGTCAGCGTATCAATCAGACGCGCGTGAATGAGGCGCTGGAGACAAAGGCGGATGTGCTCGCGGCTGGCTGTCCCTTCTGCATCACAATGTTCGAGGATGGCATCAAGGGGGTTGAAGCCGAAGACAAGATGAAGGTTGAGGATATCTCGGAAATCCTGGCTCGCGCCATCGAGTCGCAATAAACATTATCTCAGAGTCGCACGGCTACGCCGTGCAAAAAGGAGGTGAAGGAGTTGCAAAAATTGCGCTTCGCGAATTTTTTGCAACTCCTTCACTATGAAAGTGAGCGCCTAAGGCGCGAACACACTGCCGTCATGAAAGTGGAGACAGGCAAGTAACCTCCTGTGACATCATATAGCAGGGAAGAAACGTATCCTTTTTAAGAGAGCTTTTTTCGTAATATCTCAACCCACAACAAAGGTGTACATATCATGACTGGCTTTATTGGTACCGAAATCATCATTATTTTTGTTTTGATCCTGGCAAATAGCTTTTTCGCTGCCTCAGAGATCGCCATTGTCTCTGCCAGACGCAGCCGCTTGCAGCAGCAGGCCGACACGGGCCACAAGCATGCACAACAGGCACTTGACCTGGCAGCTGATCCTGACCGCTTTCTGGCAACGGTCCAGGTCGGCATCACCCTGATTAGCACGCTTGCGGCTGCCTTTGGTGGTGCCAGTATCAGCGCACCTCTGGCGAGCTGGTTCAGAACATTTCCCCTTATCAGCTCCTATGCCGACACATTGGCTCTAGCAACGGTCGTCATCCTGATTACCTATTTTTCCCTGATCCTGGGCGAGCTGGTACCGAAACGCCTGGCTCTGCAATCTGCCGAGCGCATTGCCATGTTCGCAGCACCGTTTATGTCGCGCTTGTCGCAAATACTCAGGCCCGTCGTCGTGCTGCTGAGCGGCTCGGCCAATCTCGTGCTGCGTCTGCTAGGTCAGAGCAAAGCCATCACCCATACCGTGACCGAAGAGGATATCGTCTACCTCGCTCGCGAAGGCGAAGTTAATGGTACCGTTGAAACGGAAGAGCAAGAATTTATCAGTCGCGTCTTCCGCTTCACCGACCGCCCCGTTAGCTCAATCATGACGCCACGCACGGAAATTGTCGCCATCGAGGCTGACACGCCACTGGAGGAAGCTATCGAACTCTTCCTGAGCTCTGGCAACTCGCGCCTGCCTCTCTACGAGGATTCGCTTGATAACGTCATCGGCGTGCTATACGCCAAAGACCTGTTGCGAGTGCGCATAGCCGATAAACACGCCAACCTCAAAGAGCTAGCACGCCCGGCCTTCTTCATTTCGGAGTTCCAGCACGTTGACGATCTGCTCACCACTTTCCGTCGCAAAGGCGTTCATATGGCCATTGTGATCGACGAGTACAGCCAGGTCACAGGACTGGTGACACTGGAAGATGTGCTGGAGGAGCTGGTGGGCGAGATTCAGGATGAATATGACCAGCCTGAGACCGACCATGAGATTGTGCAGCGCGAAGATGGAAGTTGGCTGATCGATGGCATGGTCGATCAAGAGCTTGTACGCGAGAAGATTGGCATGAAACCAGTCCCAGAGAAAGAGCGCGGCGATTACCATACGCTGGCTGGCATGATCCTGGCGCACATGGGCCGCATTCCAAAAGCAGGAGATTGCATCACTATCGGAGATTTCGTCTTTGAAGTCGTCGATATGGATAACAAGCGCATCGACAAGGTAATGATCCGGCATAAATAAAGGACGAACAAGGGCAAGAAGCTGAAATACCTGAATTGCTGCCAGTGTCGTACCGACCCGCTTCAGCGCGTCCAATTTATTGAGCGCCGTTCCCCGCAATTGCATCAATCACCGTGGCGACGTGATTCATCACGTCCAATTTATTGCCCCGTCGCCACCTGAAATCGCGCCGATTCGCTACAGGGCAAGCGCCCCAATCCCCACCAGGGCAAGCGCAAGGCCCCCACATCCACCCAATCCCCGCCCCTTGCCCCTACCAGCATCCGTCCACCGTCACGATTCCCGTTCAGATTTTTTTGGTGGGGAATACGAGATTGTGGGGGAACGATGCCCCAATCCCCATCAGGGCAAGCGCAAGGCCCCCGCATCCACCCAATCCCCGCCCCTTGCCCCTACCAGCATCCGTCCACCACCGCGATTCCCGTTCAGATTTTTTGGTGGGGAATACGAGATCGTGGAGGAACGGTAGGGGCAAGGGGAGGCAGTTGGGATGGGTGAGGGCCTTGCGCTTGCCCTGCTCGCCAACATGTATTACACCAATACCCTTTCTTTTAGCTTTGTCAGGGCCGTCAAGGTCTCGGTAATCTGGTCATCCAAGCACTTGACATCCTCATTATCTTTCCAGGGACGCAATTCGCTTCTTGCCTTGCAAACGCGCTGTACAACGACCAATGATTTCGTTTGCATGGTCATATCCAATGCCTGCTGCAAGAACCTACAAGCCTCCTTTGGCTCACCCAGTTGGGCATAGATGGTCCCCATATCGGCGATCAACATTGATTGACTGCGCGGAAAGGTCGGCTCACAGAGGGCAAACGCTCGTTCTAATGCTGGCAGTGCCAGCGTCGGCTGATGTAAGCGCATCAGACAAGCCCCTTCATATCCAGCGGCACGGGATGGATCAAACCCCGTCCAGTAGCGGTCATCTGCTAATGAGGCTGGTAACGTGATCGCTTTCGTCTGGTCCAAGAGGCGCAAACAGGTGTCTTTATTCCCCATAATGGCGTGTATTTCCGCTTCTATTGCTGCCAGCCAGAGGCTGATCCTTTGATCGTCTGGGGGAGTACGTTGCGCTTCGTGTAGCAAGGGTAGGGCATGGTGAGGTTCTCCCCAATAGATCAACAGCAAGGCCACCCGCCCGATCCCGGCGGCCCATAAGTCCCTGTTCCCGCTATCCAGAGCCACCTTGAGGGCAAATTTGTAATAGGTCCATGCCAGATCATACTCTTTGATCTCGTGAAACGTTTTTCCCAGAATCAGGGCGCTCTCACTCGCCAGAGAGCAGAGGCGCTGATAGCTCCGATCAGGGTGAGCGTCTTTCAAAAATTGAACAAGTGTGGCAAAATGCCCGGAAATGCCACTTAGCATCTCCACAGAAGCATTTTTTGAGAGGCTCCAATAGCTGGCCGTAATTGCACTCAAATCATCCAAAGCTGCATTATCGAGGTACGAGGTATGCGTTGTTGCCCATTCAAGCCGTGCCTGGCTCTCTTTGGGTAACAGCTCATAGGGAGAAAGCGTGATCGCGGCACAAGCCACTTGCAGGATCTCCTGAAGCACCTGACGGCGTGATTTCATGAACATATTGAACTCCGACAAGGATGAAGAGGTCGGAACTACAAAGCTGATATCCGCTACGCTCTCTATTATACTCTGCGGAGTGGAAACAGACTCGCCTATCACAGAGGGAATGGATTGAGCGCGTTTCCCTTTCTCTAGTGGAGACGTTTTTTGGGGTGGAGGAACGACGTTCGCGCCACGCGCTCTTGCTTCATGCTGCGCGGTTTCTCCTTCACCGAGCAATGCCGCAATCGGACACTCCAGAAACCTTGCTAGAGCCTCTAGTCGGTATCGAGGAATGGCAGTTCGTCCTCGACAATAATCGTTTAAGGTGCGCATCGGAATGTTTGTAGCTTCAGCCACTTCGTATTTTTTGTAGCCACGCCACTTCATCCAATAATCCAGACGATTGCCCATCCATCCTGACCCATTATCCTGATCCTTCATCTCTCACCTACCAATTTTCTACCGATTCTCCGCCGATTGCACCACCGCATTTCTGCTGTGTATCCGCCAAAAAACTACGGTTTCTCCACATGAGTTCAAGTACACTTAGGAGCAGCAGAAGCCTTTCCCATTATTCATGCCCCTTTGATATGGGATAGGTGAAGATATTTGAACCTATGGAAGAAAGCAGGACTGAGATGAAGCTGTTGTATTTCTGCTTACCGTCGCCAAACACAGTGTATACCAACCTTGAAGAGGTGGAGGTGAATCATGCCGATATCTAAAATTGCGCTTTCCCAGGTTGAGTTAGAGCTAGAGGAGGCGCTCTGCCTGAAAAAAAAGCTCAAATCCGGTGTGTACGACCACCATATTGGCAAGGTGATCCAAAAATTGAACGTGAAAATTACCGTAGAGCTTGAAGGCATGGAGTTGATCGTCTTGAACGCGGTTTTGCATGATCTGATTGTCGCCCCCACCACGAGCGATGACGCCGTCATGCTGCTTGCAGATACACAACACA
>DASTZT010000715.1:0-3613 GCA_035764225.1 Ktedonobacteraceae bacterium | reverse complement strand
CGGCTCCGGTGGTCGTGGGAATAATATTGGCTCCAGCAGTACGGGCGCGGCGCAGATCACTATGGACCTGGTCGAGAATGCGTTGATCGTTGGTGTACGAATGGATCGTGTTCATCAGGCCGCGTTCGATCCCGAAGGCGTCATTCAAAACCTTCGCGGTGGGAGCCAGGCAGTTTGTAGTACAGGATGCGTTGGAAATGATGTTATGCCGGGCTGGATCGTATGCGTTATCATTTACGCCGAGAACAATCGTAATATCCTCGCCTTTAGCGGGCGCGGAAATGATCACCTTTTTGGCTCCGCCTTTGAGATGCGCAGCGGCCTTTTCTGCATCAGTGAAAAAACCGGTGGACTCAATCACCAGTTGCACACCCAGATCGCCCCAGGGGATCTGAGCGGGATCGCGTTGTGCCAGCACCTTAATCTTATGTCCGTTAACGATCAGATTTTCCGCTGTCGCCTCGACCTCGCCGGGGAAACGGCCATAGGTGGAGTCATATTTTAAAAGGTGGGCGTTGGTTTTTGTATCGGTAAGATCGTTGATGGCGACGACTTCAAGATCGTGGGGGTGGCGTTCCAGCATTGCCTTCAAAGACTGCCGCCCAATACGTCCAAAGCCATTGATCCCTACGCGGATAGTCATTCTCTAAATTCTCCTTTGACGTTGCGTTTTCTGCCAATGCTTCCCGGCAGAAATTCAAACTTTTGATGTTTCATGTGAAACATTGATATGTGTTTACAACCAGCCTTCCAACATGATCTGCATTGTGAACAGCATAAGCCGAGGCAGGTGCGAGACCTGCCCCTACAGAGTATCACCTCGTAATTGAACTATCAAGAGGCTTGCATGGCTGACTATGGTGATATCGCCTGCTTTCCCTCCACCGGGATCACGCCGATTGAGAAACGGATGTAATCGTCGGTGTAGCCAAAGCCGGAGCCGGGAACGCCAGCGATGCCGATCTTCTCAAAGATGGAGAAAGCGTCTTCTCCCTGACGGAGCTTGCTCCAGTTGTACACCGTCGCGTCGTCGTCAAGGTAAATTTCTTCGAAGAGAGGCTGAGTTGTATTGATGCGCTGTAGTTGCTGAATCAACTGCTGGCGTCTCAGGCGATAGAAATTGCGTAGCTTTTCCCCAAGCTGTGGACGCGACTGAAGCAGACGATAGTAGGCCATAAAACGGAGCTGCCATTCACCCGGAAGAGATGCCATGCTATTGGTCCAGCTTGCGGCGATAAACGACGCCAGGGCCGGATCGCCACACGTTACCCAACCAAAACGCTCTCCGGTGAGGGTATGAGTTTTGGAGAAGCTACTGACAAAAATGGTATGCCGTAGCACATCAGAGGCAGCGAATGTTGCCATACGCGCCCGGTCTTCTTCTGGTTTGCCAGTTCCGATGTAGGCGAGGTCAGCGAGTATGATGATCTCACGACCTGCCTCCCAATAGCGACGCAGGACCGCGTGAATAGCGTTCAATTCATCTGCCGTATAAGCAAAGGTAGTAGGATTGTTCGTAATGGTCAGGTAGATCAGGCGAATATCGGGCGCTTCTTGAAAAATTTGATCGGCTTGCTCGGCTGTCAGTTTAAAGTGATGTTCTGGCAGCGTTGGGAAATTATGGAGACGATAGCCGTGAGAGCGGGCCTGCCACTCTGGAACATTAAAGCCCGGCTCTGGGAAGAGCACGGCAATATCGGATATATTTTGTGTGCGATACAGATGCGCAATCCCGCGCATTACTTTATCGATGCCATCCATTGCTCCTAGTGACAGATGAACCTGTTGGGCTGTGACGGAAGGCCCCCAGCGGCGCATCTCGCTAGCCAGCCACTCACGTAGTTGTGGATTCCCAATGCCGTAGATGTCATAGACGCGGGGATCATAGCCCTGAGAGAGCAGGAGGCGTTCACACTCCATCATTTCCTGCCGCAGCCAGAGATACGTTTCGCCGCTTGCGGTATAACCGTGCAATTGTTCACCCGGAAGAGCAATGCCCAACTCATCGGCAAGGAGGCGGTAATCATCCGGGCCTCCTGGTTCGCCTTCGCATTCAGTGACGAGACGTAGATTAACGTCGCCAATGGTACGGTTCACGATTTCGGATTGTATCACAGCTTCGGCAATATTCCGCCGACGGCATTCATGCTCAAGTTCTGCCACAATACGAGCCATGACGCGGATCGGACCTGCGCCTTCATAAATGTGGGGACGGTAGCGTTGAATCAGTTCGCGGCGTAGCTGTTGCAGTATGGCTCGTTGTTCCTGTAACGATGTGGCGGAAGTGGTGGGCGAATCCACAGCTTTGTCGTGGGTAATCACCATTTGTACTCCCTTCATGTTGCGCTCCACATGGCGCATCTTCTGCTGAGAAGTAGCCGGTCCTCATTGACCGACCTGACCATAGAAGTGTAGCACATGAAAACAAGATGGGGCAAGCTATGGATAAATGCAAGCTTTCTTGCGCGTAAGCTAGAACATCATCAATGTTTCACATGAAACATTGATTACTCAATATCCGCGAATACGCCCTCGCGAACTTTTTGAGCGAGCAACGCAAGATCTGGGGCCAGCACGCGGTCATGCTCAAGCTTAGGAACATAGGCTCTGACGCGTTCGTAGGCATGTTGTACGCCCATCCCAGGCTTAAGAGGCTGGCGAAATTCGAGGATCTGGGCGGCACAGAGCAGTTCAATTGCAATGATCTGCTGGCATTGCTCCAGAATGCGCAGCACTTTATGCGCACTCGTGGCTCCCATGCTGACAAAGTCTTCCATCCCTGCCGATGTTGGGATCGAGTCGATGCTGGCGGGGTGTGCCAGGATCTTCAGTTCGTTCACCAGCGCGGCAGCCACATATTGCGTAATCATAAAGCCGGAGTTTAGCCCAGGATTGGGGGTCAGGAAGAGCGGCGCACCATTTTGATCCCATTCGTGAGGTCCCATTAAGCCGTAAATGCGGCGTTCGGAGAAGCTGGCCAGTTGTGCCAGGGCTATTGCCATCATATCCAGGGCCAGCGCCAGGGGTTGACCGTGAAAATTGCCCCCGCTTAGTACGGCATCATCCTCAGGAAAAACCAGGGGATTATCGGTAACGGCGTCCAGCTCGCGCTCAAAAATGCTCATGCAATAATCCAGCGCATCGCGTATGGCTCCGAATACCTGGGGAGCACACCGTAAAGTGTAGGGATCTTGCACGCGAGCACAATTCTGATGGCTGCGGTTGATTTCGCTGTTGCTCACAAGTTGACGGAGGTGGGCCGCGCTCTCCTGTTGTCCGTGCTGGTTGCGGCGTTGATGAATGCGAGCATCCAGAGGTACATGACTGCCCATTAATCCTTCAAGGCTCATCGCGCAAGCCACTTCAGCCGTTTGTAATAGCGCCTGAGCATCGGCCAGCGCCAGCACTGCGATTGCTTCCATCAGGTGTGTGCCATTGATAAGAGCAAGCCCTTCTTTCGCGTGTAGCT
Organism: Ktedonobacteraceae bacterium; assembly: GCA_035764225.1. GTDB lineage: Bacteria > Chloroflexota > Ktedonobacteria > Ktedonobacterales > Ktedonobacteraceae > DASRHT01. The sequence continues at coordinate 144 of DASTZT010000715.1, read as the reverse complement.
GCAGCGGTGTCAGTCCGGCCTCTTGCAACATTTCCGAACCGCTGCATTTCTGACCGTGATAAAGCGCCTCTCCTTCGCCAACAAGGATCAGACCCAGGTGTGCCAGCGGTGCCAGATCGCCGCTCGCTCCCACCGATCCCCTTG
>DASTZT010000714.1:0-2773 GCA_035764225.1 Ktedonobacteraceae bacterium | reverse complement strand
CCCCACCACCCATCACGGCGAACCGCGTCGCGGTGAGGATGTGCAACACCTCGCACATCGCGTTAACCAGCGGCAGGTGGCATAAATTGTTATACTCTCTATTATTAATAACGTGCTAGAGATAGGTAATTTATCGGGAATCACCAGCCAGGATCATACTCCGAAAAAAGAAAGAGGGTTGCATGCATTTTGACGAATGGCTGCTCGTTGCCTCCATACTCCTCCTCTTAAGCATTGCGGCCTGGAAAATTTCCAACAGGCTTGGCATCCCCGCTCTATTACTTTTTCTAGGGATCGGGATGCTGGCTGGTTCTGACGGTCCGGGAGGCATCTATTTCGACGATGCACAGCTTGCGCAATCGGTTGGTATCGTGGCGCTGGCCTTCATCCTCTTCGCTGGCGGGCTTGATACAGAATGGAGCAGCGTTCGGTCCGTGCTTGGTGGTGCCCTCTCCCTTTCAACTATCGGAGTTTTTTTGACGGCGCTCACTGTCGCAGCCTTTGCGATCCCGCTGCTTCATGTATCGTTCCCACAGGGGCTACTGCTGGGAGCCATCATCTCAGCAACGGATGCTGCGGCTGTCTTTAGCGTGCTAGGAGCTAGAAACCTCAAACTTAGGGGCAAGCTGCTCCCACTGCTCGAACTGGAATCCGGCACCAACGATCCGATGGCTGTGTTTCTCACGATTGGCCTGACCACCCTCATGAGCAATGCCCACACGTCCATCTTTAATATTATTCTGCTCTTTGTCCAACAAATGGGAGTAGGGCTTGTCCTGGGGCTGCTGATTGGCTGGCTCGCGACGTGGCTCATTACGCGCCTGAACCTTGACGTGGAAGGGCTGTACCGTGTGTTCACCATTGCGCTCGTCCTGTTTAGCTATGGCCTTACCGCGATGCTTGGTGGGAGCGGCTTTCTGGCGGTTTATCTGGTTGGTTTACTGCTGGGCAACAGTCCTATTCAGCGCCTGGATCGGCTCTCGCGCTTTCACGATAGTCTGGCCTGGCTGATGCAAATCGCCATGTTCCTGATCCTGGGATTGCTCGTCTTTCCTTCACACCTACCATCAGTAATAGCAAACGGGCTGCTCATCACCGGGGTCGCGGTATTCATTGCTCGTCCGGTCAGCGTCTTTCTTGCTCTCCTTTTTGTGAAAATGTCGGTGCAAGAAAAACTCTTCATCTCATGGGTCGGGCTGCGAGGCGCGGTGCCAATTGTGCTGGCAACCTTCCCCCTTCTGGCTGGCTTGCCCAGAGCTACCGATCTTTTCGATCTGGTCTTTTTCGTGGTCTTAGCTTCCGTGCTGCTACAAGGCGCATCCGTTCCTTATGTCGCCCGATGGCTCAAGGTGACGACGCCTGAAAGTGGAACAGCCGAAAACGCTTGAATAGTAATAGCCGCTCTACAATCTAGAAGAGCGGCTAGCCTCACCTATTATTTGTAGCATAGCGTCAGACTATTTGGAGAGCAGGAGTATGCTCCCACCCTCCAAACATAGTTCGCCTCCTGCTACTTCTCCTGCTTATTCTTTGCGGCGATCTCTTTCATCTTGCTGAGAACAGCCGTAAGTTGCTCGACGCCGAGCAAGGCAATCGGTCCTCGTATATTGAGTTGCAATGTAGCATCGCCAGCCAGACCGCCACAACCAGGCTGGCTCATCATGGATTCGATCTCGGCAATCAGTTGCTCTCTCGCACTCGCTTGACTGCTAGAAGCGGAAGCCTGATATTGAGAAGGCTGGGGAACTGGGGGTTGATATTGAGGAATCTGCGGCAGATTTTGATACAACAATTTCAGCTCATCGTAGGTGAGATACATAATGGGGCCATTGATCTTTGTCGCCTTTCTGGCCTGAGCGACAACATCAGACCCATAGATCTGCACAATCGCTTCTATCTTTTGAATAATAGCCATCTTCGCCTTGTCCAGCCGGGGATCTCTATCCTGCCGAAGCTCGAATTCACTATCTTCGACAACTCGCTGGCCTGTTTCCGGCTTGCGAACTTCGCGCAGGTGAAAGACTGGCACCGTCCCCTGAGAAGTTTGATAGCCAGTAGGATTCATCCCCTCATAGGTGGTCAGGATTCCAGGACCATAGAGAATTTCGCCGCCATCGACATAGGTCTGTAGGCCAAAAGGATTGATGTAGACGCCGGAGTAGCCGGTAATTGCGATCACGCCGCCAACTTCAATGGCACGGCCCCAGTGCGGATTATAGGTAATAGCGGTAGAGGTGTAGTGATACTGGCCCATATCCATGACTTTCATGCCCAGTTGCACATGACTCTCTGGCGCGAGCTTTTTCAAGGCCGCAGCCTCCATCGTCTCACCGGATTTTTTGGTACGCGTGGCCCGATACGTGGTCAGGATCAGTCCCAGATCGCCGAGCGAAGGAAGCTTCTTCAGGGCACTGGCTAACGCGGTCCAGCCATCTTCATACATCCCCCACATCACAGCTTTCCCCATATAGTATGGGTTAGGTGTCCCATTTAGCTCTTTATCGCTTTTATTAGGAGAGCTATAGGCTTGAATGGCACAATGCTCAAAGCTATTCAGACCATACGCACGCAGCATCTTCTTGACGATCTCCTCGCCATAGACCCGACCGGCAACACTAACCAGTGCTTGCTCCAACTCTGTCTCTATTCCTTTCCCCACAACCAGAAATTTATAGCTCGCGCCGCTCTGATGCAGCACAAGCAGAGCCAGAATGGATTGGAAAAGCATAGCGTTATAGCGGCCTGAGCGACTTCTTGAGCGGTATGTATACAT
>DASTZT010000713.1:0-5225 GCA_035764225.1 Ktedonobacteraceae bacterium | reverse complement strand
GCCGTCTTTCGAGCAAAATCTTCGCGCTGCCTCTGAACTTTGAGATACGCTTTGGCTAATTGTTTTCGAGCTTTTCTACGATTGGATGATTTCTTTTGTGTGCGAGAAAGACGACGATGCAGCCGCTTTATGTGCTTTTCTGCTTTGCGGTAGTAGCGAGGATTGTTGACCGTGTGGCCATCTGAGTCGGTGTAGTAGGCTTTGAGGCCCACATCAATGCCGACTGGCTTGTCTGTTGAGCGATGCTCTACCTTGCGCTCAGTCTGAACGGCAAACTGACAGTAGTAACCATCCGCCCGTTTCACGATGCGAACCCGTTTGATCTCTTTGGCGGGGAACGTTTCGATTGATTGTTTCTTATTGCCGACCAAACGCAACCATCCAATACCACAACCATCGGTGAAAGTGATATGTTTGCCATCTGGCTCGACGCGCCACCCAGTTTGTTTGTACTCGACCGAACGGTTATCGTGCTGAAATTGAGGATAGCCTTTCTTGCCAGGCTTCTTGTTACGACAATTCTCATAGAAGCGCGAAATCCCCGCCCAGGCCCGATCAGCCGAAGCTTGACGAGCCTGGGAGTTGAGAGAGGCTGCGAACGTGTACCCTTTGGCAAGCTCCGCACAGTAGCGTTGCAAATCATTGCGAGAAACACTACGGTCATCCATCCACTTGCGCAGGCATTTGTTACGGATGAATTGGACAATGCGAATGGCTTCATCAATCGCTTGATATTGTTGCCTGCTCCCCCGCAGTTTGTACTCGTAGATCTGCATGTCTCCGCCTGTCCCTCTACTCTTCGATGAGAACACATACAGAGAGACGTTTGGCACGTTCCTCCTGGGTTTCAGGATGCAAAGAGCCAGAAAGGTAGCCTACCAGTACCCCTAAGAGTTCCTCCACACCGTTGAGAAAATCGCTCTTGTCACACCCATCATCTAACTGATAGCGTCCATGCTCGTCACGCATAGCGATCAAGCCAAGCAGGTGCGAAGATGTGAGCAATTCCCTCGTCCCGTCTTTTCTCTGTTCTTCCCACGCGTCTTCAAAATAGTACTCTCGTCCATGAGTATAGCCCTCTTCAAAGGCTTGTTGATCTAATACCAGGGTAATGTTACCCCATTGGAGAGGCGATGAGACCATCTGCATTTTTTCCCTCATCTTTTGTGCATGAAGATGACCTACAGTGTCACTTTACGAGGACAAAATGTAGCCTCTAGAGACTTATAAGACATATCGCCACTTACTAATAGCTTGTAGACCTGAAAGTCACAATATCTCTTACATTGACGACTATACCTGAAAGTCACACAGTCTGTCAAGTCTCTATTTGACTAAAATGACCTTGTATGATAAGATTGTATCATGTAGACCTGAAAGGGAGGTATATCTTGATGGCAACTGAAAAGCCAATAGGGACAAAGGAGGTTGCAGAAATGTTAGGTGTCATCCCGCGTACCGTCGTTCGTCTTGCTGAGCGAGGGGAGTTTCCCGGCTTCAAAGTTGGAGATGTGTGGCGCTTCTATCGGAGCGATATTGAAGCATATATCCAGCGACAAATAGAACGAGCGCGGCAATCAAACGAGCAGGAAGGGAAGGAATAGGAAGGCATATTCCTGAGTTGATCGATAGGGTGTTCATCGCCCCCATCATCGTCGTTGGAGAGGAATGTATCAACTTATGGCCATCATCGAATCGCACATTAATCGCAGCAGCCCCGAATTTCAAGAGAATACAAGCTACTTCCAGCAACTGCTGGATCAGCTTCAAGCAAACATGCAACAGGTGCAGCAAGGCGGAGGTCAGGATGCTATCGCGAGACATCGCAAGCGTAATAAGCTGCTAGCACGCGAGCGCGTCCAGCTCCTCTGCGATCCCGATACGCCCTTCCTGGAGTTGAGTCCTCTGGCCGCCTGGGATATGTATGATAACGACGCTCCCTCGGCTGGCATTGTTACCGGCATAGGATTGGTTGAGGGGCAGGAGTGCATCATCGTGGCGAACGATGCTACCGTCAAGGGTGGCACGTATTACCCGATGACGGTCAAAAAGCATCTGCGCGCCCAGGAGATTGCTGAACAAAATCACTTACCATGCATTTATCTGGTTGATTCGGGCGGCGCTTTCTTGCCACTGCAGGCCGATGTTTTTCCTGATCGCGAACATTTCGGGCGGATTTTTTATAACCAGGCGCGTATGTCCAGCCAGCGCATCCCACAGATCGCCGCTGTGATGGGTTCCTGTACCGCCGGAGGAGCCTACGTTCCGGCCATGAGCGATGAAACGGTGATTGTGCGCGGCAATGGTACGATCTTTCTCGGCGGTCCTCCACTGGTCAAGGCTGCGACCGGAGAAGAGGTCAGCGCGGAGGATCTGGGAGGCGCTGATGTACACTGTCGCACCTCTGGCGTGACCGATCACTACGCCCTCAATGATGAGCATGCCCTCGCCATTTGTCGCAGCATCGTTGCAAACCTCAACCGCCGCAAGCATATTCCCTGGGATATTCATCCTCCCGTTCCGCCACGCTACGATGCCAACGAGCTGCTTGGCGTTGTGCCGAAAGATAGCCGGAAAAGTTACGATGTGCATGAGGTTATCGCCCGCCTGGTCGATGGCAGCGAGTTCCACGAGTTCAAAGCTCTCTATGGGACAACACTTATCTGCGGCTTTGCACGCATTATGGGCTACCCGGTCGGGATTATTGCCAACAATGGTATCCTCTTCTCAGAGAGTGCGCTCAAAGCGACCCATTTCATAGAACTCTGTGGACAGCGTCAGACTCCTCTGGTTTTCTTACAAAATATCACCGGCTTTATGGTTGGCCGACAGTATGAGAACGGCGGCATCGCCAAAGATGGCGCGAAGATGGTAATGGCGGTTGCCAACGCTCCCGTGCCCCGCTTCACCGTGATTATTGGCGGCTCGTTTGGCGCTGGCAACTATGGTATGTGTGGACGCGCCTATTCGCCGCGCCAGTTGTGGATGTGGCCGAACGCTCGCATCTCAGTGATGGGCGGCCTGCAAGCGGCAACCGTGCTGGCGACAGTGCGCAAGGATAATCTGGTTGTACGCGGCAAAACTATGAGTGAAGAGGAAGAGGCCACGTTTATGCAGCCAATTCTCGACAAGTACGAGGAAGAGGGCAATCCTTACTATAGTACGGCTCGCTTGTGGGATGATGGCATCATTGATCCACGCGATACTCGTACTGTGCTGGCATTAGGCATTGCTGCATCGCTGAACGCTCCCATGCCAGATACACCGTTTGGCGTATTCAGAATGTAGCTCAGCACTTTTATGAACATTGAGGAGGGCACATGACCACATACACGCATCTTTCGGTTGAGCACGGTTTTGAGGATCGGATCGCCACCGTGACCTTACGTCGTCCACAGGTACACAACGCGTTCAACGCCCAGATTGTGCAAGATCTTATCGCGGCTTTTCGCGAGCTAAGCAAAGAGGAACAGCTCCACGGCGTCGTGCTCACGGGAGAAGGGCCATCATTTAGCGCCGGGGCGGACCTTAATCTGATGAAAGGATCGGTGACCTTCACTGCGGAACAAAATTTGGACGATGCGCTCCACCTGGCCGACCTTTTGCACGCCATCAATACGTTCCCCTGTCCGGTGATTGCACGCGTCAACGGCACGGCGATGGGGGGAGGCGTTGGGCTGGTGGCCGTCTGCGATATCGCGATTGCCACTGAAGGCGCACGCTTTGCTTTCAGTGAAGTGAAGCTGGGGATTGCTCCCGCCGTTATTTCTCCCTACGTGATCCGCAAAATTGGTGAGACCAATGCTCGCGTGCTCTTTGTCACTGGCGAACGTTTCAGCGCGAATCGCGCGCGTTCCATTGGCCTCGTCCACTCGGTGGTGCCAGACAACCAGCTTGACGATGCAGTACAAAAAGCGATCAACGAACTGCTCTCAGGTGCTCCCCAGGCCATTCGGGTTTGCAAGACGCTAGCCATGACTGTAGGACAGATGGACCCTGAAGATGCACGCCGCTATACTGCCGAGACGATTGCTCGTCTGCGCATCGGCGACGAGGCCCAGGAACGATTGCAAGCCTTTCTGGAGGGACGCAAGCGCCCGTAGAGCATCCTTTAAGCATTTCTCAAGAGGAGGCCAGTGCTGAACAAGGAGTCTAAACGAGAAGAGACACAGGTAGGGGCTTTTGAAGAGATTCCATTGCTGGGTGGACAGCTGACACCCGGTATCGTGTGCGTGGGAGACACAGTGAGAAGGCCACCAAAAAGCAACGCTGCCTTCGTCCACGACCTTCTGCTCTGGCTTGAGGACCAGGAATTTCGCTTCGCTCCGCGTTTCTTAGGCATAGATGAGCAAGGTCGAGACATCCTCAGTTACCTGGAAGGCCATACATGGTCAGAGAGTGGCTCTGGTTTGCTGGATGATCTGCTGGTACAAGCAGCCAGAGCCATCCGTCATTTGCACGATATCACAGCTGGCTCTCCGCTGGCTCAAGGCCAAGAGATTGTTGCCCACAACGAGCTGGGACCACATAACACGATCTTTCACAAGGACCAGTTGATCGGCTTGATTGACTGGGACGATGCAGCTCCTGGTACACGATTGCGTGACCTGGCCAACGCAGTCTACAATTATGTAGATGTGGGCCATTGGGCCAACCAAACCGCTGATGAGCAAGCTCGACGGATTCGCCTGATGTGCGCAGCTTACGGTTGGGACGACCCCATCGCCATTGTAAATGACTTCGAGGCTGATTTGCAGCAAGCGTTACGTAACCATAAACAGGCAGGCCGGACAGGAGCGGTCAGGGTCTTTGAGGAAGAAGTGAGCTGGATGCGGCTGCGGGCGCAGGAGTTGCGGCTACGGTTGCGATAGTACGGAGCGCTACTATAGACACCTGCTAAGGATGAGTTATTGTCTCATATCGCTGCCCTGACAAAAAGAATAAGGTAGTATTGGTAACATGTTCAAAAAAATTCTTATCGCCAATCGTGGAGAGATCGCGGTCCGTATTATGGCAACCTGTCGCGAGATGGATATACGCACCGTCGCCGTTTACTCTGAGGCTGATCGACAGGCACGCCATGTGCGAGCGGCTGACGAGGCATACTACATCGGTCCCGCACCATCAACGCAGAGCTACCTCCGCATAGACACCATCATTGATATTGCCAAAAAGAGCGGCGCGGAAGCCATCCATCCCGGCTACGGCTTTCTTTCGGAGAACGC
>DASTZT010000712.1:0-9150 GCA_035764225.1 Ktedonobacteraceae bacterium | reverse complement strand
CCTGAATGGCTCGGCCCGTCCGCCGAATATCCTTGAGGTTGCTCCGCCCAAATGTCTCTCTGGCCCAGCATTCCGGGTCCAGAATGGTTCGTGTGTTCATCTTCCTATTCTAGCAGCTTGTTAAATGTGTATAAAAGACAGCTTGAAAGGACGGGGCTTTCTGGTCCGTTCATAGTAAGAAAATGGTTCTTAAGTTAAGGGTGGTGTCGTCCGGTTACCCATGAGCTTGCAAGCTCTCGGCTAACCGAGCTAGCAGGAGCTTTGTATTCTTGTGCCACAGTACAAAGCTCCTGCTATGTAGCATTACGTTGACTGCCTTCAAGCTCCTACAGCACCTCTAGCAATGGGCCAGCTAAACATACTCAGCGTTGTGGTCGTGCTGGCAGGGGTGCTCTGATTATTCACTCCGCTAGCATCTGTCCAGACGGCGGTATTGCCGTTAACTACCACAAAACTAGCGTCCTGTGGTATCGTGCCTGCACCAATCGATACCGGCGATTTCGCTACGACATCGTACATCTCGAAGCCCCTGGTGGCGCTTTGCCAGAGCAGGAAGCGAGAGCCAGCTTGCAAGGCCGATATCGGCCCACTGGTGTTCTGCGGACCTGGTAAAGTCGCCGCTCCATCCGCCGTAAAGGTTAAGAGCGTGCCCTGGATAGTTTCATCGGCTTGTTGTGGATAGAACGGTAGCGCCACGCGTGCGATAACCGCAGGATTTGTTTGCAGCGGTGCTATCGGTGTGGTGGTCGGCGTGACCGTTGGGGTCGCGCCTGCCGAAGACTGGTCCGCGCTGCTGGCATTAGTCGAGTTTGTGCTAAGGAGGAAAAGCATGTTGTTAACAATATTGGGATGGAATGATGCGCCATCCGCGCGGAAGAGGTACGTGGAAATGACCGTGTGCGGAATCCAGTTGCCCTGATGTGGAGGTGGTGTCACCGTTTGCTGGGTCCAGATATTGCTGTGCAGAGTCTCATCGTTGCCTAGCCATTCTTCCGACCAGTAAATACTGGTGCTGTCGCTATTGGCCGTAGGCGAAGTAATGATATGTCCGCTGGCGGTGTTGGCAAGCTGCTGAGCATCTATAACCTGGTTTGCAGCGAGCTTGTAGCTCATAAGATGCGCATTGCCTTTGCTATCAATCATCGCAATCAGTAGACCATCATTGGTAAACCACAGCCCCTGTATAGGCGTATGAACCCAGCCAGGAGCGGTGCTCTGATCGAAGGTATCTTTTGCCAATGTCATGGGGGCTGCCGTCGTAGCCAGGGCTGGATTGAGCGGAAGGGCGCGCAGAGTCCAGGAACGAGCGCTGCCAGACAAATGTTTATTGTCTGTGGGTTGGGGAGCATCTATCTGAAGCCATATGAGCCAGTTCTCGCTACTACCCAACACAATCAAAGGGCTGGTGCTTGCCGCAGTTAAGAGGGGAATGCTTCTTCCCGTTTGGGTGTCTAATCGTTGTAGCATCCAGCCAGTCTGTCCATCTCCATAGGCGGTATAATAGATAGCGTTTTTGGTCGCAGCTGCGCTCATGATATGGGTATAAGTAGTCGTAGTAGTGTATCTGGCCATTGCGACCTGGGCGAATGTCGCGACGCTGGCGGAATTATTGCCAGGTCCAGGTATGCCACGATTGGCTAGCAGCAGCAGCGAGGTCAAACCACCCATGAGCAGGACCATGAGAAAGGTCGCAGCCAGACCCAGGATCGCCATATGGCTCATCTGTCGGGATTGGCGGCGCTTGCGTGGTACCTGAATAATGGAAAGTGGGCCTGTATCAGCAGTGGAGAAGGCAACTAAAGGATCGGTCTGAACGTTATCCTGAGCCTGCCGGAGATATGGTGTCAGGAAGGCAGGTGCCGGTGGAGATGCCGATGGGCTCTGTTGTAGATAATTTAAATGTTCAGTTGCAAGAGCCTGCATAAGTCTGGTATGAGCATCAGAGGAAGGCTCGATGGTATGTAGTGAGCGCATCCGCTCCCCTACAAACGCTTGCTGCGTATGCACCTGCCTGCATGCGTCACAACTGGCTAAATGCTCATCTAATGCTTTGGTGTTGACAGGATCGTGCTTTAGCTCACGATATATAGCGAGTATGGCTCGTGCCTGGCTACAGTTCAATCTTCACCGACCTCTTTTTGATACAGTCCAATAAACCGTTCTCGTGCTCGCATCAGGCGCATTTTGACTGCTGACGGACTGATCTTGAGAATGCTGGCGATCTCTGCGCAAGAAAGCCCATCATTTTCATATAGCCACAAGCATACCGCATATTTGGGAGGGAGCTGCTGAAAGACGTGCTCGACGATTTCGCGATCCGCCACTCTGGTTTCGAAACGCCCACCATCATAGCCGCTACGCTCGTACATTGTGCTTACCGAAGTGCGTACTTCACTTGCGTGCTCATCGCTGGCACCGTTGAAGCTCTCCGAGGATGCGCCACCGGCATCTGAAACGACGCCCGCACCGATACCTCTATCTTCGTTAAACATAGAGAGCGGTAGCCAGGAGATCAAACGTCGCCTCCGCAGACTGTCTGTCGTCGTGTTGGCGGCAATCCGATAGAGCCATGCCGACAGCGCTCCAGGCTGTACAGCGGTGCCCCCCAGCAATGCTTTATATGCTTTGACAAATACGTCCTGTGCAAGGTCATATGCCTGTTCACGGTTGCCGATCAGGTGATAGATGAAGTTCGTGATCGGAACCTGGAAGCGCAAGAAAATCGCTTCGAAGTCCGCTATATCTACCTGTTCCTGTTGTGTAGCGACAGGTTGCGAGGAGGTTTTTGCTTCCGTTGTCTCCTCGGCTTGTTCCTGCTCTATTGCTACACTCTCTTCCTCACCCCTCGGCAGCGGAATGGTAGAGCGACTCTGGTAATCCTGGCGCTCATCATCCACCGATGAACAGAATTTGTTATTCGCATTGTAGAAACGGATAGAGGTATCCATCGGTTACATCAACCTTGTGAAAAACAGCAGAATATAAACATATCCATTGAACTTTTTTATTTATTAGTAGCATAACACATTTACCGGGAAGATACTGTGAGTTAGCCAACATTAGGTAGAATGTCTGGCAAACCGCTTCCGGTAAAAAACGCTACCACTTCGTCGCCTGGCTGCAAAAAGCTGGTCGCCAGCAACTGATGGTACGCAGCGATGGTTGCAGCGGCTTCAAGCGCGATTAACATACCTTCTCGCCGGGCTGCGTACTGCACCATCTCTTTCATCATGGAATCGCTAACGCTCAATGCTGTCCCGCCACTCTCACGCACTGCTTGTAGTATAAGACGGTCTCCAATGGCCGATGGGACGCGTAAGCCTGCCGCATCTGTTTGTGCCTGATCGGGTGCCCATGCCTCTGCCTCTTCTTTTCCCTCCTGAAAGGCTCGCACCAGGGGAGCGCAACCCTCCGCCTGCACTAGAATCATTTTGGGGAGGCGTGAATTATCTATCCACCCCAGCATCCGTAATTCGGCAAACGCTTTCCACATTCCTACGACGCCTGTTCCCCCACCAGCAGGGTAGATGATGGCATCAGGAAGACGCCAGCCCAGTTGTTCAGCCAGTTCCAGCCCCATCGTCTTCTTCCCTTCCGCGCGATAGGGTTCTCGGAGCGTGGCAACATTGAACCAGTTACGTTGTTTGGCAACTTCTGTCGCGATACGTCCGGCATCGCTAATCAGTCCTTTAATTAATTCTACCTCTGCCCCATAGAGACGAGCCTGTTCAATACACGATCTGGGGGCATCTTCGGGTGCAACGACGTAAGCGGGCAGCCCTGCTCGTGCTGCATAAGCCGCCATAGCCGCCCCCGCGTTGCCTGCGGTTGGTGTAACCAGCCCTTGCACGCCCAGTTCGGCGGCGCGTGATACTGCGGCGGTCATGCCTCGCGCTTTGAAGCTTCCTGTCGGGTTTTGTCCTTCGTCTTTAATCAACAGGCGCGACTCCGACTCCATGCCAACTGGTGCCAGCCGTGATGCTGGCAGCAAGGGCGTCATGCCCTCACCTAGCTGCTGAATATACTTTGGCTCTCGTACTGGCAGGAGTTCGTGATAGCGCCACAGCGTTGCCTCACGTCCGGCTAGCTCCTCCCTGGTGAGGTCTTGGCCCAGCGCGACAAGATCATATTGGGCTAGTAGGGGTCTGGAGCAGCAAGGACTGATCGTCTGCAACTGGTCTGCCTCGTAACGTTGCTGGCAGACGCTACAAGTTAAATGGCTGAAATAGCTGAAACGGTTTCTCATGAAGGATAGTATAGCATATTTATTTTCCTGAATAAGCATCAGTAGCCTTTTTTGTGATGATGAATAGGGGAAATGTCTGTTGCTAAGAATGCAGAGCTATGTAATTTTCCCTTTTTCCCGCCTGCGGCGGGGGAGTGGAAGAGGAGGCGAGGACACCTCGCGCTCCGGTCAGGGGCGGCTGCCTCTGACAACCCCGCTTTTTTCCGAACATTAAACAGCCCCGCTAAGAATGGACGGCGCTTGCCATTGCATGGTGTTTCTGCTACCATGTTGGCATGGTGATCCATTCAGTACCATCTCAAAGCTGGAATATTGTTGGTCACGAGCACGCTATCGATATTCTACGCCGTACGCTTGCCGCTCAACAAGTTCGGCACGCCTACCTGCTCGTTGGACCGCAGCGTATCGGGAAGAGCCTGCTCGCTCAACGCTTTGCGCAAACCTTGCTCTGTACTGGCGGTCCCGATCCTCTCGTGGCCCCAACCGATCCCTGCAATGCCTGCCTCTCGTGTCGCAAGGCTTTGCATGGCAACCATCCTGATTTGCATGTGATTGCGAAGGCAGCCGATAAGCAGTTTATTTTGATTGAGCAGGTGCGTGACTTGCAGAGCGCGTCGGCCCGTCGCACATTGGAAGGGCGACGCAATATTTTTATTATTCAGAACGCGCATGAAATGAACCTGCAAGCGGCCAATTGCCTGCTCAAAACCCTGGAAGAGCCGGAGCCGGATGTTGTGCTCCTCCTCACGGTACCCGATGCCGGGCTGCTCCTGCCCACGATCCTCTCGCGCGTACAGCAGATCCCGATGCAACTGCTGACTGCCACGCAAATCAAACAGGCCTTAGTCCAATCCTGGGAGGCCGAACCAGCAGAGGCTGAGCTGATTGCTTCGTTAGCTGCGGGGCGCGTGGGCTGGGCTGTCAAGGCGGTGGAAGATGAAGATCTGCTAGCTGAACGCAAGGAACAACTGGAACTGTTTGCGAAATTGCCCACGATGAGCCGCGTGCAACGCTTCGATGTCGCGCAGCGGTTCAGTTCGGACTCCGAGAAAGTAAATCTGTTGCTAGAGCTATGGCTTCTATGGTGGCGTGATATGCTGCTGATCGCCAATAGTTGCCCGGATCTCGTCGCCAACGTAGATATGCTCGATATGCTAAAGAAACACACTGCGAGCATTGGCGCGGCAAAAATCCAACAAATGGTGCATGCCATCTTGCGCACCAGAACCTCTATAGAGCAAAATGTAAATGTACGTGTTGCGCTCGAAGTCTTGATGCTCGACATGCCAGTAGCGAAGTAGGAACATTCCTATCCGCATTCCTGAGCGAAGCTAGACGCGCTAGCGTCGTTGGAATGCGGAATAGCAAGACAAAGCCTTGCGCTTGCCCAACGGCGCTGTCTCTACAGGAAAGAGGAGAACCTGATGCGAACCGAATATAAGCACCTGCTGGTCCAGCAGGAAGATGGTGTGCTGACGATCACCATGAATCGTCCAGAGGTTTTGAATGCCTTTAATGACCCGATGTTGGAAGAATTGATAGAAGTTGCTGAGACAGCAGCCAGCGACGAGTCCGTGCGTTGCGTTGTCCTGACTGGAGCTGGCAGGGCTTTTGGAGCCGGGCAGGATCTCTCCAATTTTGCCAATAGATCTGCCAGCAATGGACATGGTACCGTCAGTACACACCTGAAGAAGTATCACCGCCTCGTCTATGCCCTTCGCGGCATGCCTAAACCTGTCATCGCGGCTGTTCATGGCGCGGCTGCTGGTATTTCCTGCAACATTGCCCTGGCCTGCGATATGCGTATCGCCGCCGACAATGCGCGTTTTATTCAAGCTTTTGCCCGCATTGGGCTGGTACCTGATGGCGGTGGTGGCTACTTCTTACCGCGCCTGGTGGGCTTAGGTAAGGCAATGGAGCTGGCGATGCTGGCCGATGAAGTCAGCGGGCCGGAGGCTGAGCGGATCGGGTTGGCTAATAAGTGCGTGCCCCTGGCCGAATTTGAGGCCGCGACAATGGCGCTGGCGCGTCGCCTTGCGCAAGGGCCAACGCGCTCCTATGGGTTGATAAAAGAGCTGATGTATACCGCGCTTGACTGCGATCTGCCATCGGCCCTGGCGTTAGAGGGCAAGATGCAAGATCAGGCGATCATGACTGCCGACCACAGGGCCGGGGTGCAAGCTTTTATGCAGAAACAACCACCCAAATTTACTGGCAAGTAATCGTTGTGCGCATCGATACCCTATCTTACAGCAATAGCCAGACGCAGGGGGTGCAAAGACGCGAGTGGTTGCGCCTGCACGCCCCTCAACATGTGCAGCAGTGTACAGCGTTGATGTTGCACGCATTACAGCAGCGTGATTCTGCGACTTCGCGCAGCACAGTAGTTCTGGGTGCGGGAGCCTGTACCGAGATCCCTCTTGCCGCCCTGGTCCGCGCTTCTGATGAGGTGGTGCTGGCTGATCTTGACCTTGTTGCTATGCAGCGAGGACGAGATGAACTGGCATTGCCAGCTCTTCGTCAACGGGTGCGTCTGGTTCAGGACGATCTTAGTGGCGGCGTTAGCTCCAATCTCAATCGGCTTATCAAGCAGCAGGATTGGGATAAGCTTGCTTCCGGTAGCCCTCAGACGTTCTTTGACGCGCTTGCCCTGTGCCTGGAAAACTGTTCTGTGCCAGACCCGCCGGAACTGCCGCAACTTTTTGTCGCTGAGTTTGGTGTGGTGATTAGTTCGCTGCTCGTCTCGCAGCTTTTTAGCTACCCCATCCTTGATCTGCTTGACCTCGTGCAGCGCGTCGCTCCTGCGTTTCAAGGGGAGCAGGAGCGTCATCATCGCTATCAGGAGGCTGCTCAGGCGTTTCGTATCCGCATCATCAAAGCTCACCTGCATTTGCTACGTAGCCTGCTTGATGTGGGTGGCGTTGCTGTCCTGCTCAGCGATGTGCGCGGCTTTGCCTTCAACGTCTATGGGACCGATCACGACGCGAAGCATCACCGCAGCATTCCTCTGGTGCCACATCTGTTTTTCGGGCTTGTGGCTGAAACTTTTACTGTGATTGAAGAGGCCAGATGGGAATGGCTCACTGATCTCCCCGTAAAAGAGCGCCTGGGGCGAGGCTATGAAGTTGTTGGATATCTGCTTAAGGCTTAACCCCCCAGACCGTCAGGCCAAAGGCGATATTGGTAAAGTCGTCTCTACTCATCTCCTCTAGCATGCGATCATACAACTCGTCAAATATTGGTTCTGTCACGAGACCAGATTTCACCAGGTAAGGTTTGAGCAGGGCAAAGGTAAGCTCGTTCCCTTTGGTTGCGCTGTAATGAAGCTCGGTGCCATATGAAGATTCGAGCAGAAAAGGTCTTTTTTCTATTTTCTCAAATCCGGCATCTCGCAAGAGTTTTGTCAGCATATGCGCAATACCAATGCTCGCTCCAGAGTGAGAAAAAGACCGCCCCTGTACTGCCAGCGTGCGGTAGAGATAGCTTAACAGTTGCTCTAAAGCCGGGCTGCTGGATACGGCCAGCTCATATTCGGTGAAGCGGATAAAACCTGC
The DNA here is from genome assembly GCA_035764225.1 of Ktedonobacteraceae bacterium. Taxonomy (GTDB): domain Bacteria; phylum Chloroflexota; class Ktedonobacteria; order Ktedonobacterales; family Ktedonobacteraceae; genus DASRHT01. The sequence continues at coordinate 1,350 of DASTZT010000712.1, read as the reverse complement.
CGGGCGTAAAATGCGCTTACATTCGGCCAGAAGCTGCGGCCAGGAAGCTTTATCCATGAATCCAACAACGAAACGAGCATTAATGAGGTCGAAAGATGCATCGGGAAAGGGCAGCGGTTGCAGCACATCCGCAACTTGAAATTTGGCATTGGGAAACTGCCGCACTTTTGCTTGCGCGGATGCATAGTCGATCATCGTCGGGTTGATATCCACACCAACAACCTCCATATCTGGGTGCTGCAGCGCGACCTCTAGTGCCCATCCTCCGGGACCGCAGCCGATATCGATGATCCGATCAACACGCGCCAGATCGGGATCTTCGGGAAACAACCCTCCCATTACCTGCGTGACCAGCTTATCTTGATCGATCAATCGCACCGTTTCTGCTGCGATCTCAATGTCGATAACATATTTATTAGGGCTAGAAAATGGGTTAGCAGATGACATAACGGATGCCCTTTCTTAGAAAGAATCAGTATAGATGGCCTGACAGCCTTTTTGTTGGATATACTGTAAAACAATCCTGTGCTTATGTAAAGCATATATTGATGCGTAAAGTATGTCAAGAACGTAAGCCAGGAGTAAGAGGAGCCTTAGCTAAAAAGCATGCCTGCATCTTTTCGCAGGCATGCTTTTTAGCATATTCTAATTGTGCAAGGTGTCTTATGCTTTGGCGATAGGCATGGCGGCCACATCTGCCAGGGCGCGATCCAGCAGCTCTATCGCCTCGTCGATATCGCCAGCCGTTAAAATTAACGGCGGGATCATGCGCAACGTCTTTGTTCCGGTATTATTCAGCAGCAGGCCATGTTCCATCGCTTGCTGAACGATCACGGGGGCCAGCTCATGTTTGACGTTGACCGCTCGCATCAGGCCGCGACCGCGTGGGCTGTCGATGAACTCATATTTTGCGCACAGCCCTTCCAGCTTCGTACGCAGGTATTCACCCATTTTGGCCGCGTTCTCTATCAGGTTCTTCTCGACAATGGTTTTGATCGTTGCCGTACCGGCGGCGCAGGCAATAGGATTGCCGCCAAAAGTGGTGCCGTGATCGCCATAGGTGAACACATCGGTGCGCGGATCGGTGAGCATTGCGCCGATGGGGATGCCACCTGCCAACCCCTTCGCCATCGTCACAATATCCGGGCGAATGCCGTAATGTTCCCAACTGAAGAAATGACCGGTGCGGCCCATGCCTGCCTGAACCTCGTCGCAGATTAGCACCAGATTCTTTTCATCGCACCACTGGCGCAGACCCTGCATATACTCTTGCGATGCAGGCCAGATGCCGCCTTCGCCCTGCACGGCCTCGACCAGAATGGCAATCGTTTTCTCGCTGGTAGCCTCTTG
>DASTZT010000711.1:0-5414 GCA_035764225.1 Ktedonobacteraceae bacterium | reverse complement strand
TCACTAAAATAATAAGAGCATTTTTCAAGTTCGATTTAGAGCGAGATGAGGAAGCGTTCTGATCACTGTTTCCCCATGTCATTACAGGAGGGGTGGCCTCTTGCTGCGAAACGTGACCTGGGGGAGCATGGTTTAACCCTTGAGCGGGATTACGCGTTGACTGATTATTAGACGAGGATGATTGCATCGATGGGGGTCTCTGAGTATTTTGTGTGACCGCCTGGATAGATGATGGGGTAACAACGACCGTTTGCGCCCTGGAAATATCATGTCCAACTCCGTTGGTGTGCGGTGCGTTAGGTGCGAATGCCGTCCCACAGCGTGGGCAAAAGGGCGTTCCGGGCCGCAAATTCGCGTCACAGCGTGGGCAGCGAGTAGGAATTGAGGACGGTGCCTGCGAAGCATTGGTCGCTGATGCGCTTGCATCGGGCTTATCTTTTGCAGCCTGCATTGCTTCGTAAAGCTTGGGTAAGTCTGGCTGGGTACTGTTGGGATCTGCTGGACGCGACGAAGTTGGCGTTGGAGGCGTCGGGAGTGCCGCCATCACCCTTTTGAGATCATGCGCGAAATCGACGATGTATTGATAGCGCCCTTTGGCCCTGATTGCCATGCTACGCTGGATAATCATATTCAATTGATTGAGCAGTTCTGGTGGCAACGTCCCAAGCTGTGCTATATGCCGCAAGTGCCGTGGAGCGGGTTTAGTGGGCTTATTAATCCCTAACCTGAACTGCCGGATCTCATCAGTTTCAGGCGAAACCGGAGGAGGGTTACTGGCGAGCCGCTCCTGTAGCGATGGGAGATCCGGCTTGCCTTGCTGGATAAACTGATTACGCGTTGAGACGCTAGGTGGCTCTTGAGCTGTCAGCGCGAAATAGAGCGTGGCACCGAGCGCATAAATATCTGAGCGCGTGTCGGTGCCGCTCCCACCCGGATATTGCTCAGGCGGGGCATAGCCGGGGGTGCCCTGGTGCCGAATAAATAGCAGTGTGCGTGCGCCATCAGCCGCCGCTTTGGCATTGCCTAGATCGACCAGAACAGCGGTACCATCAGGGGTAATGCGAATATTATCGGGCTTGATATCGCGATGGATCACGCTCGGTTGCTGATGATGGAGAAATTGCACCGCATCGCAGATCGAGAGAATCCAGCCCATAATCTGGGCTATCGGAATAACCTCATTGCGCTGCCGTGCTGTACGCATCACCAGATCGGTCAGATCGTGCCCCTCGATATAATTGAGGACCACGTAATAGCGACCATGCTCCATAAATGCATCCAGGAACGCGGGCAAGTTGGGATGATGCAACCTACTGAGCACGGTTGCCTCATGTTTCAATTGCTCTTGTCCGCCAGCTCCTGTGACAAGATATTCTTTTACCGCAGCTGGTTGGTTTGTTGCCAGGTCAGTTGCTAAATAGACGTGTCCGAATCCTCCACTGCCCAACTCACGTTCGATACGATAACGCCCATGTAGTACTGTACCTGGCGGAACCGTTTCTATCAAGACAGACCTCCGATGTGATTATCTCTGCTTTTAGGTAAGAGAGGACCACTATGCCCCCGTTTTTGCTGAGCAAATTGGTGGATGATGGAATGTCTAGCAATACATGTGCTTAGAACGCAGGCCTGTATACAGACCTGCGTTCGCATTATACACCACTTGTACATGTCATGAACAGTTGGTAGGATGTTTAGCGTCCTGGTAGCAAATTTATGCCGTTTTCTGTTCGAAGCGGAAAAATCGCATAGCGATCACAAAACAGATGATACCATAGGCCAGCAAACCGAGGAGATCGGGCAATATCTGGGTGAAATCCTTCCCCAGGATCATAACGCCATTTAAGCCCTCCATTGCCCAGGCGGTAATGCCCAGTTTGGCGACCGACTGCATCCACTGTGGTTCCAGGAATAACGGCCACCATGCGCCTCCAATGGCTGACGAGATCAGCACTACCAGTGTAACAACGGGGTTGAGCTGGCGGCGCGTTTTGACGATGGAGACTAACAGGATACCCAGGCCGGTGGCTCCAAAACTGGTGGCGACCAGCAGCGCAATGATGGCGGGCCAGGAACCGATATCTAGATGAAAAGCAAAGTAGCCAATGCCAAAAAGGACGGACAACTGAGCTAGAGTAAGGATAAATTGGGCCAATAATTTACCGCCAAGCAGGGCATATTTATGGATCGGGGCGATCAGTAGGCGGCGAAATGTGCCATCTTCCTTCTCCTGTAGAATGGTTGCTGCGGCAGCATTGATCCCGAAGAGGGCAAAAAAGATGGCATAGCCGGGGACAAGCTGATCGAAGGTGTTGATCTTCGCAGCCTGTCCTGCGGTAAGCGACTGCACTGCGGATTGCCCGCCAACGGCGCTGGCTTGCCCGACACTGCTCACAATCTTCTGTGTATCGATGGTGCTCTGAACGCAATGGTTGCCAGGCTGGTTACAGACGCTATAGACCTGGCCCACGGCGGCAGAACCAGCTAACTGGGAACTAATCACGCCAGAGACGATATTCTGCACAATCGTGGCGCGTGGATCGTTATTGCTTGGCAAGGCGTAAAATTGAACCAGATTTTGTGGGATAGTGCCGCCTTGAGCAGCTGCAGTAACTTTGTCGGTTGTGCCAGCCGGAATGACCACTCCCGCAGTGACGTTGTTATTGTTGGCGACCTGATCGGTCACCTGTTGGGCATCCTGCACTTGAGTGACGGTAATCTGCAACTGGCCTGTATTGATCTTGAGCGCATTAACTATGGCTGTGCCAATGTAGCCACTATCCTGGTTGCTTACTGCAACGGTGATGGTAATCTGGCTTGATGTGCCTCCAAAAATGTTGCCGAAAGCCAATCCTATGACGGCAATAAGGACCAGGGGCACGGCCAGCAGCAGAAAAAAAGAATTGCGATCTTTGAGTGTCTCCAACAGGTCTTTTTTGGCGATGTACCAGATTGTTCGCATAATCAAGCGCTCCTTCTATAAGTTCTTATGAAGATGTCCATGAATGTTAGTCACGAAGCGTTTTACCAGTCAACTGGATGAATAGTTCTTGCAAACCGTGTGGGCGTTGTATTGTGCGCGTCTGGTCACGCAATGCCAGCAATTGCTCAAGTGTGCCCATAGCGATAATGTGCCCTTCATCCATAATGGCAATATGGTTGCAGAGGCGCTCGGCCTCTTCCATATAGTGTGTGGTATAGAGAATAGTGGTGCCCTGGTTGCGCAGTTGCTCTATGGTGTCAAAGATGTTTTCGCGCGACTGCGGATCTACTCCGACGGTTGGTTCATCCATCAGCAGAAATTTAGGCTGGTGGAGCATGGCAATCGCCATATTGATGCGGCGCTGCATACCTCCTGAAAAGTTCTTAATTGGATCTTTGCGCCTCTCATAGAGACCAACAAATTGTAACACATCGCGGGCGCGCGTTTTGCGTTCCTGCCGGGATAGACCATAAATTTCACCGAAGAACTCCAGATTTTCCAGCGAATTTAGGTCTTTGTAAAGCGCGATCTCCTGCGGAACCACACCGATGATACGCTTAACCTTCATTGGCTCATTGCTCACCGAAAGCCCATCAATGATGGTATCGCCCGAAGTGGGCTTGAGATAGCCACACATCATATTGATCGTGGTGCTTTTGCCCGCCCCATTGGGGCCAAGCAATCCAAAGATTTCCCCCTCGCCAATGGTGAAAGAGACATCTTTGACCGCTTCAATCTTGTCAAAGGTTTTGACGAGGTTCAGCACCTGCACGCTAACGGGACGCCCGTCTTTTGGCAGATGGATCGGGCCAGTCTGAGGCGAGTACGAGGTTGACGGTTCCACAAACATCACTCCTTCATTGTCCGGTTATAATTGATAACGTTTAGATTAGTTTACGGTTAATAGTACGTCCAGGTTGAAGGGATTCTTCACAGAATCCCCTCTTTTACAGGATCAGGAGGTTAATGGAACGATGACGGAAACGATTAGGGCCGGAACCCATTCCCTGGTATTTTAGTTATCGGGTGCGCATTGGCATCAAATGAGTGGCTGAGCTGCCTGCTAAACTTATTCTTCTGTAACCAGCAAACGGCGGGTATGGAATGCAGGCGAGGGGGAAAGTCTGGCCTGGGATAGGAACGCGGCGTCATTCTGTTTGCAGACGCGAAGATACATAAATGTCTCCGCATCTCGTACTCCAGGCACTTTGTAGAGCTTCTCTGTGAGAAACTGCAAGAAATGATCGTTATCGCGACAGACAATTTCCGCCAGCAGATCAAAATGGCCTGCGCAAATAATTAAGTAGATGACTTCATCGAAGGCGGCGATTGCCTCCGCAGCCTCTAACAATTGGTCGCCCGATACACGGATGCCGATCATATTGGCGAGCGTGTATCCCATTTTGACGGGATTGGTGACAGCGACAATTTGCATCGTCTGCGTATTGATAAGATGAGCTACGCGTTGGCGCACGCTGGCTTCTGAGATACCTAGATCGGCGGCTATCTTGGTAAAAGGCCGCCTTCCGTCTTGTTGTAGCGCCTCGATGATCCGCAAGTCAAGCTCGTCTACCGAAGCTTTGTGGTTTTGTTGTTCCATAGTGGACTTATACTAACATGTTGTTGCAATCAATGCAAGAAAGGTATGGTAATCCAGAGCTTTTCGAAGATCAGCAAAAAGGAAGAAAAGAAAATCGTTGCTCGCTATTCTGCCAAAAACTAACCTCAGCCAGAAAGGAGAAACAACTCTAGTAGACTATATGTTGTATGATGAGGTGGTTACTCTCTGACAGAAAGGAAGCTGGTATGCACTCCTTGCGCACTGGTTTTGTCTTTGATGAACATTTTTTAGCCCACGATACGGGTATGGAAGCGATGGTTGAGATGCGTCACGGCTCCTTTAGCCTTTCGCCGGAGCCGCATCCCTCCTCTTTATATATCACAAAAAGGATCAAAGAGTTTCTCGATGGCTCAGGTCTGACGGGCCGGATGTTGCCGATTGCTGCCCGTATTGCCTCTGAAGATGAGCTTGCCGTCTATCATACCCGCGATTATATTGCGGGCATCAGAGCTTTTGCCGAAGGAGGTCCATCGAGCGGACCGTGGGGGACAGTAGATAAGGAGACGGTGCTGAGTCCTGGCTCGTTCGAGGCCGCGCTCTATGCTGCAGGGGGAGCTATGAACGCCGTCAGCGCGGTCATAGAGGGAAAGGTGCGCAATGTCTATGCTCTGCTGCGCCCTCCAGACCATCATGCCATGAGTAATGTGGCGATGGGATTTTGCATTTTCAATAATACTGCCATTGCGGCCCATCATGCGCGTAATGTTTATGGACTTGAGCGTATTATGGTGGTGGATTGGGATGTGCATCATGGCAATGGCATTCAAGACGCCTTCTACCAGGAAGCTAGTGTATTATTTGTCTCGCTCC
>DASTZT010000710.1:0-3660 GCA_035764225.1 Ktedonobacteraceae bacterium | reverse complement strand
GCTACGTCGACAGGAAACTCCATCTTCTGATGAGGAAATATTACGGCAAACGCTGATACATCTCAGGGCATTACGCGGTCGGCTTTATGCCGCACAGAAGCTCGCCGGATCATGGAAGAATCCCCCACAATACCTGCCAGTACAGGCGTATCTGTCTCAGAAGGGTCCCTTCCGCTTACACGATGCCTCAGCCATCCTGCGGGCCAACCTGACGCCGCGTTCAACCACATTTCGTCATGCCATTCGCCTGGGCTTCACGCTGGCGCTGGCGACTGCTCTCTACCGGCTCATCCCCCTGCCAATCGAGCATGGATACTGGATTCCGCTCACCGCGTTGCTTGTCCTCAAACCTGATTTTACCACTACATTTGCTCGCGGCGCGGGGCGTCTGCTGGGAACCATGCTTGGGGCAGTGTTGACGACGCTGCTTATCTCCCTGCTTGCGCCAACACAGGAATTTCTCGTCATCCTGGCTGCGCTCATGGCTTATCTGGCCTTTTCCGTCCTCTTCGTCAACTATGCCATCTTCTCAGTGTTTATCACGATGGAGACGGTCTTTCTCCTCACCTTCATCACTCCTCAGCCACAGATGATAGCTGCCTACCGGGCTATCGATACCGTCATCGGCGGTATCCTGGCACTGCTTATCTATGCGCTCTGGCCCACCTGGGAGCTTTCACAGGTGCCGGACAATCTGGCCGATCGCCTTGAGGCTGTCCGCCACTATTTCACAGCAGTTATGGACGCTTATGCCAACCCCGGCACATACAACAACCTCACATTTCAGAATCTGCGCATGCAGTCCCGCCTGGCTCGTTCAAATGCGCGCGCCTCCATCGATCGTTCGCTGCACGAGCCTGAATCCCATCGTATCAACCCCAACCTTGCACTGGGCATAATGGGCGCAATAGATCAGGTCGCTCAGAGTGTGCTTACACTTGAGGCGTACCTGCTGGACAATCCATCGCACCGTGCGCATCCCGAGATAATCCCATTCAGCAGGAAAGTGGGTGAGACGCTGGACGAACTGGCCACTACCATACGGGAGAAGCAGCCAGAGCCGGTACCTGCCAACATACAGGAATCCTTTCGCTCCCTGGAGCATACGGTGAAAGCAGAGAAACAGGCATCTCCTGAAGAACACTGGGATCGACGCTTTCTCCTCTCAGAGTCAAAACGCATTATGCGCAGCACCAACACACTCAGCCAGCTTCTCCTCTCCCAATAACGTCGTCCCCGAATGCCATTGAAAAGACTCCCGCTCAGCATGACATGGCCGAGAGACATTCTCATCGCTTGCCTGACTTCTGAGCCTTGCTCTTCAAAGAGTTGGTTAATATTCGCTTAGAAGCCAATAATAATCTCCACTTTTAACGCTTTTATCTTGATTTTTCATGATATATTTTTATATTTTCTGTCATATCCCTTTCTGTTCTGTCGCTCTTTGTAGGGAATATGGGAAAAGTTGGAGAAGAAGGAAGCATAAAAGAAAGGTGACTGGTATGAGAGACATACCAGATACAGAGGTAACCATCATTGCCGACCGCGAGGCAGGGAAGGAACACGACGCGGCTTTTCATTACGTCGACAAAGGCAATATGGCGACCAACGGGCGTTTCCACGGCATCGTCTCCATCGGCAAGCAGCCGTTGAGCGAACCACTCACCGGCAAGCTCAGCCTGTACTTGAACGGGAAGTTACTGAGCGAGGGGCCGGTGGAGGCGCTGGGAGACATTGGAGAACGTCTGAGCTGGCTGGCGGAGTAAGTTGGTGGACTACAGGACGGAGATGTCATCTTCCTGGGTTCGCCCGCTGCTGCCCTGCCGCTCAAACCGGGAAAGCTGGAACTGCGTGGGCCTCAAAACAGCGTCTTAACGGCGACGATCAAGGATGAGCGAGCAGCGTAAAAAGAGGGACAGCGCGAGTTACCTTTTGGGCTGTTTCAACGTGCTAGATCAAAACGTTGGTCCATTGAATGGAAAGGAAAAGACAGTGGCTGACAACACGCAGAATATACCGGCAAGCCAGTTCATCAACTCGCTCAGCGAGGCGAGTAAGGCAATAATGGACATGGCGAATACGCGGACCGACTACAACATCACCCTGATGCAGAATTTCCTTGAGAACAGCGCCGAAATACTGAAGACCTTTGTGAAAATGATGCAGCAGCAACTGGAGCAGCTTCGCAAGCAGTATTCCGGCACGCAGGGCTTTGAACTGGTCGATAAGATGATAGAGGTCCAGCAGCGCAATCTTGCGTTTGTGCAGAGCGCGCTTGAGAACGGGATCGAGATACTCAAGAGCCAGGCCGAACTCATGCGCGCTTTCATGCAGACGCTGGGACAACCGCTGCAAAAGACGCAAAACACGGCGGGATCAACGGGGCAAGGCTGGCTGGATAACTACATGAACCTGCTCTTTGCCCCGCTCTCCTTCTACCAGCAAGGACTTCAGGCAACTGCTAAGGCTGCGCCGCAGGGATTCGGAATGTTGCAGCCAGCCGCCTGGTGGCAGCAAATGGGCAACCAGCAGCAGACACAGGCAGCGCAAGCGCAAAATGGTTTCCCCGCACAGTCAGCAGAAGCCGTCATGAGCCTGATGTTTGCCCCACTCACGTTATACCAGCAAATGCTGCAAACAATGTCTCAAGCCTTCCAGAAGCAGGTCGAGAACTGGCAGCAAGTTTCCCCGGCCAACCACAGGGAGCCGCAGGAAGCAAGCAGATAATGAGTTATCACTCTCCGCTATTGGCTGTTGGATAGAGTTTCTGTGCTGGATAGAGTTTGCCAGGGTTGAGAAGGCCATCCAGGTCAAAGAGGGCCTTTTTGAGCTGGAAAGGAGTCGATCCCGTGGACGAAATGCGAGACGTTGACATGGCATTGTCCCCCGACCTGTCAGCGCAGTCCGCATCTGAAATTCCAGAGGCGCTGCAAACCCCGATACGACCGGTGGGTTATGGCTTCATGATTGCGCTGACTCTCGCTGGCATGTCCCTCTATATCCTCTACGCTGGTATCGGTGCTTTGCTGTTGCCCTACCAGATTGGCCTGCTTGCTCCAGGGCAAAAAGTCGTGATCCTCAGTTTTTTCACGAGCATCACGGTCCTGATCGCGCTTTTTGCCAATCCCCTCGCCGGGGCCTTCAGTGACCGGACGGCTTCGCGCTTTGGACGCAGGCGCCCCTGGATCATCGTAGGCGGCTTGCTGACCGTCGTGGGTCTGATCTTCATGTGGCGAGCGAACAGTATCCCGCTGCTGTTCATTGGCTATTGTTTTGTCGAGCTTTTTTCCAACTGCGTCCTGGCGGCCCTCACCGCCACGATCCCCGACCAGGTCCCGGAGAACCAGCGTGGCACGGTTTCCGGCATCTTCGGCCTTGCCACCGGCCTTGGAGGCATCTTGGGAGCGATTCTTGCCGGCCAGATCTTCAAGTCCGCTCCGACGAACGCCTACGTGGTCATGTTCCTGATCGTGCTGGTGACCACCATTCCGTTCGCTCTGTTGCTGCGCGACAAGGCCCTCCCCAAGGGCTACATGCCTGCTTTCCACCTCGGGGCGTTTCTCAAGAATTTCTGGATTAATCCCCGCAAGTACCCGGATTTCGGCTGGGCCTGGCTGACGCGTTTCGTCCCGTTTGTTGGGTATTTTCTGGGGATCACGT
>DASTZT010000709.1:0-4951 GCA_035764225.1 Ktedonobacteraceae bacterium | reverse complement strand
GCTACTTCCTGGTCCTGAGCCTGGTTACGTATGCGTGCTTCATCAACGGCATTGATAACGGGCAAATTACGCAACTTTGCCGATTTGCCTTTGTTGCCATCAAATGTTGCCGCCACCGAGCTGCTGGCAACCTCAAGGGCCACGCTTGCTAAAGTTGGCGGATGGCAGAGCATATTGGTATAGGAAGCGTTTGCCAGTGGACAATAGCACTCGCCAGCTTTGATGCTACGACGCAGCTCATCCGCTTTGGGAGAGTTCCAGACTGCGGAGAATTTGTAGTCGTGAACGCGCAAATTGCCAATTGATTCGGCGCGGATGCAGCACGTCCAGACATCGCCGTTCGGAGCAATCTGGGCCGAGGCAATACCAGCCAGGCAGGGAATCGCCTGGCGCTGCTCGACCAGCGTCCGCTTCACGATATCATAGTAGCGGTCTCGAAAAGCCTGGGTGATACGCGAGACGCCATTAAATTCGGCTTTGCGAATACCTGCCTGCAAACGTTCGATTACCGGCTGATATTGCTGGATCGACGGAGTAATGCCCATCCCAACGGTATCAAGTTCAACACGCTCTTCCGCAATCTCGCTGATAAAAGAGTCAGGCTTCAGTTCGTCACGCACAAACTGATAAATCGTATCAAACTCGTCAACATTAAAATTTGAGATCACCGTGTGGACGCCCAGCGTAAAGTTTTTATAACGCGCCTTGAGCTTTTTAAGGCCAGCATAGGTACGCATGGCACGCTCAAAATTGCCTTTGACGCCGCGCACAATATCATGCTTCTCACCAACGCCATCCAGCGAGAGATTGATGATAACCTCGGAGTCGGGAGCAGCCTGCAAAACACGCTCGATCCGGGCCGGTATGATCTTATCCTGAATGCCGTTGGTGGGGATATTGATAATGCCAGGGCGACAGTGACGATAAGCCGCCTCCACCATCTCCGGCAGGTCTTTGCGCAGCGTCGGCTCGCCTCCGCTAAACGTAAACCAGTAGGCCGCCCTCCCAATCGACTCAAACGTTTTATCGTACTCTTCTAGCGTAAAATCGTCATTGGGACGCTGCCATACATTACATGTTTTACAGCGCGAGTTACAGCGGTAGCTCACGCTAATGGTCAAATTCATTGGTAGGGCAAGAGGTTTGCCAGCTACATAAGATGCTTGCAACTTTACAATTTTTGGCAAGACTTCCAGCATGTCTATTTTCCTCACTTATAACCCAACAATAGGCAAAAGTTTCATAGATTCCTTAAATCTATCTTCGGTCAAAACGCTAAAACCTGAATGGCAGAAGAACGGCCTGGAGACAGACTTCGGGCACGAATCTATCGGTCTGATCGCATCTGGCACCAGTCAAAAACGTCTCCAAAAATCCATCCATTCGTATCAAAGCGCGGCCTCTACTTTCCTCATCGGCATATTTCTGCTATGCTACATCCGGCAAAGACCATTTCCGCTTTTGCTATGCCGATGAAGAACACCGTAGTAGAGGACACTGGAAGAAAACACAAACCACCAAGGTTAGTACTACTTGTGGGAGCAGATATGATCGACCTGAGTGATCCTACGCTTGATGAGCGGCTCAGTCGTCGGACGCCGGAGGGGCGCTACGAGATTAGCGAAATCGAGCTTATTTTAACTATTCGTTCCTTGCGAGCAAAGGGTGATATGGCCGGAGTGCGCAGACTCTGTGGAGTGCTCTTATACCGTTGTGCGCCAGCGTTTCAACGGCATTCCCAGGGGTTGCGCCACCGTCCAGAATTGCGCGAGGAGGCTATCGCGAATATGGGCGAGCACCTGTTGCGCGAGGCTCAGAACCCGGACGAAATTTTTATGACGCAAAATTTTGTGCATTATCTGCGTTGTCTCTGTGTTGACGAGTTTAATCGCATCTTGCGTCAGGAGGGATTGATTTATCGGCGCGATGATGAGGGCCGACCGTCTGGCCGACCTCAACATGTGCCACGCTCGCTGATCGAGTCGCTGCAATCCTTTCCGACCAACGATGAAGGCGGACCGATAGCCGACGTAGCAGACCCGCAGGATCAATATGAACAAATGCACGCGGAGGACGAAAGCCAGCGCATTCTTACCTATCTTCAAGACCCTCTAGACCGTTTAATTATGGTATTGCGGGCCATCGAGGGGATGAAATGGGATGATATCGCGGTAGTGTGTAAGCGTACTGAGCGCACGGTACGCCTGCGTTATGAACGAGCACGCAGCTATTTGCGCGAATGCATCGCCAGAGAACAGCAACCCGGCTATGCTCCTGTCATACAACAGCAATAAGGATCGAGGATCAGAAAGGCAGAGAGTTATGAACACTCCCGAATTGCAAGGATTGAAAATGAAATGGTTGGCAGCTAAGGAGGCAGGAGATATCCAGGCCCAGCTTAACCTCTTGCGAGATCATCCTGGCGAGCAGGCCGCACTCACCGACTTTATCGCGGCCTACTACGCAACGGGTGGGGCCGCGCCCGTCGCCCAGGACGCGCCCCTCTTAGACCTGACCATGCGTGCCTGTCAGGGCGCATTAGAGCGGGCCTTTGATGTGCAGGTGGCAGTTGCTACGTTGGCAGAGTTGCGCCGGAGCCGCAATATGAGCAAGGTAGACGTTGCCAAAGGGCTGCGCCTGACCGTCGATGTGTGGAACAAATTTGAGAGCGGAGCCATTGAGCTGCTCAGCTTGAGCCAGCGTCAAATGGAGCGTCTGGCCCAGTTCTTCCAGGTGAGCATCGACCAGTTCGGCAGTTTATTAACGAATAGCCAGCCCGCCTTAACGATCAATCGTCGTCAGACGAAAGAGGCTGCCAGCAGCAAGCAGCAGGGGCCAAAAAAGCAGAGTTTTACCGAAGCTATTGCGCGTAGCACGATGTCGCAGGAAGACAGGCTGTTCTGGCTGGATCAATAGAACTGGCAGGCGAGATTGCAGTTTCAAGCTAGCGTTCTTTGGTGGCATAGCCAACGTATGAAACGCCCTTGAACCAGCCTGGACCTAGCGTCAAGCGGCCCTTGACCAGGCGCGGCATAAAGCCTGTCAGTTCGCGCACCTGAAGATGATGCGTGGTAAGCAATGTTTGTAATTCGTGTGGTTTGATAAAGGCATGGTAGTCATGCAAACCTGGAACCAGACCTTGATGATGGAGAAAACGCTCACCGATCCAGATCAGCGCAATGCGTGCCAGCAGCGTACGATTGATCGTATCGAAAATGAAGACTCCGCCGGGAGCCAGCACGCGGGCAATTTCCCGAATAGTTGCTTGTAAATCGCGGACGTGTTCCAGCACATCCAGACAGACAATTACAGAGAAGCTACCATCGGCATAGGGCAACGATTCCGCGTATCCCTGCTCGTAATAGGCAATGTGTCCCAGTTTGCTCTGCTGCGTATGTTTGCGAGCAGCCTCTAATGCGCCCTGTGATGGATCGATCCCCACAACCATTGCCCCTCTTCGAGCCAGCTCCTCACAGATCAACCCGCCGCCACAACCTACCTCTAAAATCTCCTGCTGCGTCAGTGCTTCTCGCCCAAAAACCCTGTTGATGCAAGACACAATATAATCGCAGCGTTCAGCGGTAATATGATTCAGAACGCAACTTTTATCCCACCACGTATACGAGGTGAAAATTTCTTCTTGCGAATATTTTTGTGTCTTTTGCAGTTTCACGCACCCTGCCTTCTATAGCTACGCAAAGAATTGTTCCGCGTGGACTTCCGTGATGGTTGGCACAACCCGCGACGATAAAGCTATCTGCCCGCTGAAAACACCCAGAGAATAGTACTCGCCCCCCTCTAACAGCAAGACCTCGACCGTCTGCGCTGCCGGATCAGCAATCCAGTACTCCCGAATGCCTGCGCGGGCATAGGTATCCTGCTTGACACGGCGGTCATAGCCAGCAGTACGCGGCGACGATACTTCGACAACCAGGTCAGGAGCACCGACAATCCGGGTCGCCGTGATCTTCTCCAGGCTAGCATTCAATACTACGACAACATCTGGTTGCACGACGACATCTGGTGCCAGCTCAACATCAACGGGAGCTATAAATACTTCTCCCAGACCTGCATCCTCTATGTGGCCCGATAGACGTTTGAAAAGTTTCTGTGCCGCTTTCTGGTGTATGATACTTGGGGCGGGTGTCATATAAAGCACTCCATCTACAATTTCGTAGTGCTGCCCATCTTCTGGAAGGGCCGCATAGTGATTGTAGGTCCAGTGCCCTTGCTTCGGTCCCAATACCCAATCCGCAGGTGTCACTACCATCAGTCTCTCCATAGTTGTTGCCATTCTTAGCCCCCTTCAACTGCGCACCTTCTACGTAGCTAAATCATACCATATGTTTCGCGGGAGTGGTAATCCTCATAATTGCGAATATATAGCCAGCATGGTCGTGATGTTAAAATATAAACAGGAGTTCTTGTAATTTATGGCACAACCCATACCGATATTCTTGGATATGTTACCATTACGTTATCCTTACTCGATATAGTAAGAGAAAGTACAGAAAATGCGCTGATTAACGTGGTATAATGAGAGCTAATATTTGGCACGATGAGCAATTGGCGGAGAGAGAGGAACAAGTCCAGTTATGGCAATGTTTGAGAGTTTATCGAAACGCCTGGAAGGCATTTTCAACAATCTTAGTGGACAGGGTAAGTTAACCGAAGAAGATGTCAACGCCGCGTTGCGCGAGGTGCGCATCGCCTTGATCGAGGCCGATGTTAATCTTAAGGTGGCACGCAAATTTGTTGAGCGGGTCAAAGAGAAGGCCGTTGGCGCTGACGTGATGGGCAGCTTCTCTCCGGCGCAACAGGTGCTTTCAATCGTCAATGACGAACTGGTGGAGGTGCTTGGAGGGGCCGATGGCAAAAATCAGCTCGACCTGGGCAGTTCGCCGACCATCATCATGCTGGTAGGTTTGCAAGGTTCCGGCAAAACAACCAC
>DASTZT010000708.1:0-7158 GCA_035764225.1 Ktedonobacteraceae bacterium | reverse complement strand
ATATCCCGCTGGCGATTGCTATGTTTGGTATTCTCGTCATCTGGAAGTATAAGCTGCCCCGCCTGGGCACGGTGCTGATTGTTGGTGGGCTGATCTGGAGTCTGGTGGCTTTTCTGGTGATTATCCCGCATTTTTATCCGGGAGCGCAACATAATAACTATTGGTATCGCTATGAGGCGCTGGGAAGCTCGCCAGGTGCGGCAGTGGTAAATTTGCTGCTCCATCCCTGGTTATTGTTTACCACCTTTATTACTTTAGATCGTTTCTACTATCTGGCGAGTCTGCTGCGCAGCGGCGGCTTTCTCTCCTTGCTGGCTCCCGAATGGCTCTTACCGGCTTTACCCAGCCTGGCCGTCAATCTGCTGAGCACCGATGCTTTACTGTATAGTGGCGTGTATCACTATAACGCCGCCATTATCCCCTTTGTCCTGCTGGCGACTATTCATGGGACGAGCCGTTTCATTGCACGTTGGCAGCAGTGGCGGGGCGAAGTCAGAGAGCGCGTTGAGCAGGGGGGGCAGACGAAGAATGTGGCTGGCATTAGCCAATCGTGGGCGAGCAAAGGTGTGCCTGTATGGTTAGCGCCTCTGGGAAGCAACTTTGCCCTGCTCCGCTCCAACGTCACACAATCTGTTGCCATCCATCCCATGTTTACTCGTTCGACGGCCTTCGTTCAGCCACGCTTAACCCAGCTTGCGTACGCTTCCCGCCAGCAATGGCAGCGTTTTAGCGAGCGCCTCACTCCCCTGGCTGTTACTACCTCAGCTGCCCGTCTGCAATGGTTTATCTATGGCTGGCTCATTGTTATGATGGTGCTCAACTTTGTACTCATCTCGCCTCAGCTCAATGCCTTCTGGCCCGATCATCAGCCTGGGAACCGGGAACAGCATATTCAGCAACTGCTCGCGATGATCCCGCCTAATGCCTCCGTCTCGGCAGGAAGCAATTTGAATCCCCACCTCAGTGAAAGACTCTATGTAACGGTTTTTCCGGCCATCACGTTCTCCTCTTCACAGAAGAGCATCAACAATACGGTTCAGTATGTTATTGTGGACCTGGAGGCCGTCTTCCCCGAAGATCAGGTTGACACTGCCAATGTGCTCAACCAGCTCATTACTTCCAAGCAGTTTCGCATTCTGGCGCGTGCTGAGGGCGTTATATTATTAGTCAGACGTAGCCTATAGCAAATAATGAGCAAATAATGTTATAATCCGAACAAGAGCAGCAAATGCTAGCTCTCATGTGTGCGTGCAAACTTGTTTAGTTGTATGGAGGAATGCAGGATGCGCAATAATCCTTATCCTGAAGATGCTGCGAATGCACGTCCTACCGATGTGTTGCCGCAGAAACGCATGGAGGATCTACCACCAAAGCCTGTGTTACAGCCAGTTTCACCAGCCGCACCTGCCGGAAACCTGGAAGAGGCCGAAAGCGCGGAAATACGCCTGGAAGAGGCTCGTACAGTCCGCTATGCGATTGGCAAACTCAACGATTTTATTCAATGGTTTATCATGGTTCTGGAAGTGACGCTGGCGATACGCTTTCTTTTAAAATTGATCGGGGCCGACCCGGCGAACCTGTTCGCGGGTTTCCTTTATGCTCTTACTGGCATTATTCTGGTTCCTTTTAGCGATATCGTGCGTGCCCCTTCGATTCATACTAACCAGGCGTTTGAATGGTCCACCCTTATTGCTATGATCATTTACTGGCTCGTCTTCTGGGCGATTAGACAATTCTTGCGCATTCTCATCTCTAGCCCGGAAGAGCCTGCTGGCTAAATTTATCGGGGCAACTACGCGCGTAGTTGCCCTTGCTAATCAGAGCCAGCGCTATGATTTACGCACAATGAGCTGAGCTGAAAGGGTTCTCCCTTGAAAAAGGAATGAAAAAAAGTTCTCGTAAATGTTTGGAAAATGATTGGCTAAAAATTCTATACCAAGAAGGCGAAAAAGCCTGCCGAAACCAATATGTCGTTTTCTTATCTGGAACCGTGTTGCCGAAAACCAGGTATAGCGTTCTTTATCTGAGGTGTCAGCGAAATGTTCCAGGGTCCGATAAGTGAAAAAACGGACATGAGTAGGATCACCGAATGCCCCAACGCATGTGTAGTAAGGGACCAGGATATCGACGACTGCCCCCGGTTTACACACACGATGGATCTCTGCTAGAACGTCTGAAAGATTGCGTAAATGTTCCAGGACATGGTGGGCATAGACCGTATCGAATGTCTCATCTTTAAAGGGCAGCTTCTCTTTGTCGAGATCCAACACTACGTCCACGCCTGGCAGGGCAGCAATATCTAAGCCAATAGAGCCTGGTATCTTATGCACCCCGCAGCCAATATGGAGCGCCGCTTGCTCCGGTATTTGCTTCTGAATAGGCAAATCCTCCGCTGATGAAGAAAATGTGTCCAATGCTATGTTAATCTCCTTATGCGTTTTTTTATTCTGCTGGCAATTGTAACCATCTAGCCGAAGAAGATCGTCCACTTCACCTCAAGAGGTTCATCTGAGTAATGAAGCCGCTCATTTTGTCAAATAAAAGTTATACGCTCTCGGCATTCTAATATACACGCTCTGTTAAAGAAAGTGCTATAGTACTACTGAATATCTGTTTATATAACTTATGGTGCATAAAATGTCCCTTTCCAATACTGAAAGAGCTGTGTACTCTTTCAGTCTTTTACAAGAGTTCCCTCTTTTGTGAGTTCAAATTGAAGTTGAGGCTGTATAATGGCGATGACTGAGCCTGTGGTACTTGATTTTTACAACCTCATCTGTTCGGCATGCTATACACCCTGCGCATATGATATAATTTTAGCAACCAGGAGGTGCAATTTGGATCTCAGTATTTTTAGCGGGAATGCGAACCGCCAGTTGGCCATAGCGATATGTCGGCATCTGCAAATTCCTCTAGGCGATGCCGACGTTTTTCAATTCAGTAATGAGAATATTTTTGTCAAAATTAATGAAAATGTGCGCGGCCATGATGTTTTTGTGATTCAACCATTTAGCTCTCCTGTCAATCGCTCGATTATGGAGCTGCTCATCATGATCGATGCGCTAAAACGTGCCTCAGCCGCTCGTATTACTGCGGTGGTTCCTTATTATGCTTATGGTCGCACCGATAAAAAAGATCAGCCGCGTGTACCGATTACGGCGCGCCTGATTGCTGATTGTATCACTGTCGCGGGTGCGCACCGGGTTTTGACGATGGATATGCATGCCGGGCAGATCCAGGGCTTTTTCAATATCCCCGTTGATGAATTGACCGCTCAGATTATCCAGGCACGCTACTTTACAGAGAAGCAGCTGGATAACATGGCGGTGGTCGCCGCCGATGAGGGCTTTGCCAAGAAAGCTCGCCAACTGGCGGATCGCCTTAATGCGCCTCTTGCCATTGTGGAGAAGCGTCGCCTGGGCAATAACGGCGTGACCGAGGCAATGGGCATTATTGGCAGCGTTCAGGGGAAAAATGCCTTGATCGTTGACGATGAAGTGGATACCGCCGGATCGCTGACGCAGGCGGTGCGCGTGGTCTATGATCGTGGCGCGCGCGATATTTACTGCTGTGTGACTCATGGCGTATTTTCTGGACCCGCCATTGAGCGTCTGAACAATGCCCCGATCAGGGAGATTGTCATTACCGATTCTATTCCGTTCCCAGAACATAAGCACCTGCCTCATTTAACGATCCTCTCGATTGCTGAACTGCTCGCAGGGGCAATTAGCAGAATCCATGATGGCCGCTCCGTCACCGAACTGTTCAAGTAGCAGGGGGAGTGTGCTATAATAGGCCCGGCTGTACATCGGTCTACAAATTTTTAATTCAGGAAAGGGTGGAGGGGTGTCGTATGAAACCTCTGGTTGCCATAGTGGGTCGGCCCAATGTCGGCAAATCCACATTTTTTAATCGCATGATTGGCGAACGTCTCGCCATTGTCGAAGATTTGCCGGGCACAACTCGCGACCGCCTCTATGGCGATACAGACTGGAATGGGCGCGAGTTCACTTTGATCGACACGGGCGGGCTTGAGCTGGGGTCAGGTATCCCTGTGGGGCAGGTGGGCTTAACCGGCCAGCCGGGCGACCTGATGGAGCACGTCAAGGCTCAGGCGCAACTTGCTATCGATGAAGCGGATCTGATTATCTTCATGGTCGATGCTCGCAGCGGTATCACTGCGGCTGACGAAGAAGTGGCGGATATGCTCCGTCGCGCCAATAAGCCCGTGGTTGTCGCCGCCAATAAGGCCGATAACCAGGCACGACGCCTGGATGCTGTCGAGTTTTATCAATTGGGGCTGGGCGAGCCAATCGATATCTCCTCGATTCAGGGCGTTGGCACAGGCGATCTGCTCGACCAGATTATAGAGTTGTTGCCCCCGGAAGAGGAGCTGGAGGAGGAGGAAGAGGAGGAGGTGACACGCATCGCTATCGTTGGGCGTCCCAACGTTGGCAAATCCTCGCTGCTCAATGCTATTCTCGGAGCGCCCCGTTCTATTGTCAGCGATGTGCCCGGCACGACGCGCGATATCATCGACACGGAGATGGAGTTTGAGGGGCACAAGATGCGCATCATCGATACCGCTGGTATTCGCCGCCGGGGACGCGTGATTCCGGGCATTGAGAAATATAGCGTCTTGCGTGCTTCCCGCGCCATTGATCGCTGCGATGTGGCCCTGCTGTTGATTGATGCCAGCGAGGGGCTATCGGCGCAAGATACGCATATCGCGGGCGAAATCCATGAGCAGGCCAAAGGGGTTGTTATCATCGTCAACAAATGGGATCTGGCCCAGGAGCAGCGCCGAGCCGCTCGTGAGGGTAAGCCTCCTCATCCTGATGAAGAGATTGAGAGTGCCGAGGAGCACCGCAAAATCATCGCGGAGGGGCTTAAGTTTATTCCCTATGCGCCCATCATTTTCGCATCCGCCAAAACGGGCTATCATGTCAAGTCAGTGCTTGAAGCCGCGCTACGCATCGCGGAAATGCGCTATCTGCGTATTCCAACCTCGCGGCTCAATGAGGTCGTACAGGAAGCAATTCGTCGCCATAATCCTACCGTCATTCGCTCTAAACCCCTCAAGATCTACTATGCCACGCAGGCCAGGGTCAATCCGCCAACGTTTGTCTTTTTTGTCAACGATCCTGCTGCTGTGCATTTTTCTTATGAACGCTACCTGGAGAATCGGTTGCGCGAGGCATTCGGCTTTGAAGGCACTGCTTTTCGGATGCAATTCAGGCCACGATCAAAAGTGGAGGAGAAGTAAAAAGGGGTTGGAGGTGAAACAGGAGCAATGTTTTTCGCAACCTTGCCCTTATTTGAGCGTATATAGGATATGTTTCTCAATGAGGATACAAATATATTATGTTATACTCACTTATCTATGATTAAAGGAGCGTGAATTGTATTGGATACAGCTATATGCTATAGTGGGCATGAAATAGACTACGAAAAATCGTGCTTCCGTGAGGTACATACCTATGCATTTAAAACTTACCGCCGCTGATAAATCTGACGTTGGCAAACAACGCGACCAGAATGAAGATTGTGCGTACAAACGGATTGAGTCGTCTGCTGAGGGGGATCAGGGGCTGTTCATTGTTGCTGATGGCATGGGTGGATATAAAGCAGGAGAGGTTGCCAGTAAGCTGACAATAGAGACGGTCAGTAAATCGCTCGATAGTCTTTTCAGGCCGTTGCCAGAGCAACCCACGATCAAGCTAGAGCCTTCCGCGCTGGGCAAAAACGCCAAACCGCCGTCCGAAGATGCCCAGAATAAGACCCGCAAACTGTCGGAAACGCCAGTAGTCACCGCGATAGAAGATCAGTTGAGCAATGCCGTTCAACAGGCGAACAAGGCTATTTTGCGTTATGGCGAACAACAGGCGTCTGCTCGCGGCCTGGGAAGCACGGTCACAGCCGTCTTAATCCAAGGGGATCAGGCATATATTGCGAATGTTGGAGATAGCCGCACATACTTGTTCCGCAATCAAGCGCTCACTCCTTTGACGAAAGATCATTCACTGGTTGCCAGACTGGTGGAAGCGAAGCAGATTGAGCCTGAGGACATCTATACCCATCCGCAACGCAACTTGATTTATCGTTCGTTGGGCGCTGGACGTAAGAATATTGAAGTTGATATCTTCCACGAGACGATCCAGCCAGGCGATATCTTTCTCCTCTGTTCTGATGGGCTATGGGAGATGATCCGGCACAAAAACCTGCTCAAAACGCTCAGCGAGGGGGGAAGCCCACAGAAAGTCTGCGATAAGCTGATTGATCTGGCGAACGAGAGCGGTGGCGAAGATAATATCACTGCTGTTGTAGTATATGTCAGCGCTGGCTAAGCGCGCTTGGAGAAAACAGGAGTATGGCTCTCCCAATAGGAACAATTCTTGATGGTAAGTTTAAAGTGGTACAGGTTCTTGGTGAAGGTGGGATGGGTACCGTCTACAAAGTCGAACAGACAGGGACTCCACCGGGCACGCCTCCATATTATTATGCCGTAAAAGAACTGTTAATCAGCCCGAATACCAGCGAGGAAGATCGTAAGGCTGCCATCGACCGCTTCAACAAAGAAATTGCTCTCTTGCGGGGACTCAAACATCCACGCATTGCCGCCTTGATGTTGCCATTCCAGGAACGTGGGAACTACTACTTTGTGATGGAATTTGTGCCCGGTCGCAGCCTGGAAAAGATCCTTGAGGATAGCAAAGGGCCGTTGCCTGAGGAGCAGGTTATCAAATGGATGATGCAGGTGTGCGAGGCTTTGAGCTATATCCACTCCCGCAACCCTCCGATTATCCTACGCGATTTAAAGCCCGGCAATATTATGGTGACGCCCGACGACGAAGTGCAGCTGATCGATTTTGGCATCGCGCGGCGCTTTGATCCCAATAAACGCACCAATACCGAGAATCTTGGCACCATCTCGTATGCCTCCCCTGAGCATCTCGGCTCGGTCACAGCTCCTGGCCAGAAGCGCAGCGCCATGAATCCCGGCAAGCTGGTGCAAACCGATGCCCGCTCAGATATCTACTCGCTCGGCGCTACCATGTATCATCTGCTCACTGGCTACGAGCCTGACCCGATTCAAACGCCGCCGCCGGGAAGCATCCATGCCAAAAATCCTCGTCTGCGCACTGTGCAGGTTGGGAA
>DASTZT010000707.1:0-2099 GCA_035764225.1 Ktedonobacteraceae bacterium | reverse complement strand
CTATCGGTCAATTGCTGGGCGGTTGTATATTGCTGCATGATTGCGACTCCAGGTAATGTTTTATTGTAGTTCAGGATGGTGGTATGTGTTGGTATTGTATCATGTTTTGGTTACCTCATCCCTCTATTACCAATTCCAGGGTTTGTAGTGATGGCTTTTGAGGAACAATAGATAAGATTTTTAGTAATGTTGTCAAACTTGACCGTTAAAAGTTGGATTTTCGAGCGTTCGATGTTTTTTTATTATCGCCCCTTTTTTTCATTAGAGGTTGCGATCAAAGCAGCGCTCCCCAAAAAGTGGTATACTCTAAACTAACGAACGTTCGTTAGTTTAGCTGAAGGGGAAAAAGCTATGCCTCGTTATCAGCCGGGCGATGCGCTGCAATCGCCGCGCTTCTGTGGCGTGCGTACCTTTGCGCGTCTACCCTATGTGACGACGACCGAAGATGTGGATGTGACGGTGCTGGGGGTGCCATTTGATACCGGAGTAAGCTATCGAGCGGGGGCGCGTTTTGGCCCTGCCGCCATTCGTGATGCCTCTTCTCTGTTGCGACCGTACAATCCGGCGGCGAATGTCGATGTCTTTGGCACGCTTTCGGTCACCGATGGCGGCGATCTTTCGGTTGTGCCCGGCTATATTGAAGATAGTTATGCGCGGATCGAAGAGGGGCTACAGCCAGTGTTGGCTGCCGGGATCATTCCGATTTGTCTGGGAGGGGATCATTCAATCACATTAGCGGAACTGCGAGCGGTGGCGCGACGGTATGGGCCGTTGGGGCTGGCACATTTCGATGCCCATAGCGATACGTGGGATGAATATTTTGGTCGAAAATACAATCATGGCACCACGTTTAAACGAGCCATTGAGGAAGAACTGCTTGATCCGGCACGCTGTATTCAGGTCGGGATGCGCGGCTCCGTCTACGCGGCTGGCGATTACGATGTACCTCGCCAGCTAGGTATGCAGCTCATGCCTGACGAAGAGATGCGGCAGTATAGTATGGCGCAGGTGGCCCAGATTGTGCGGGAGCGCATCGGGCATGGCCCCACTTTTCTCACCTTTGATGTCGATTTTGTGGACCCCGCCTATACTCCTGGCACTGGCACGCCAGAGGTGGGAGGGGTGACAAGTGGGGAGGCGTTGCAGCTATTGCGCGGCTTGCGGGGAGCCAATTTTGTAGCTTTTGATATTGTCGAGGTGTTGCCTGCATACGATCCGACGCAGATTACCGCTTTACTCGCGGCAAATGTGGCTTACGAGATGCTCACCTTAGTCGCGGCAAAGAAGCTGCAAGAGCGCTAATTGTTGAGAAGGGATGGAATAGATGACCGACTATACTGCTAAAATTCGTGTCCGCCTCAGTGCCAGCGATGCTCATTATGGTGGGCAGCTAGTGAATGGTGCTCATATGCTTGCGCTCTTCGGTGATGTCGCGACGGAACTGGCGATTCTTTGTGATGGCGACGAGGGGCTACTCGTGGGCTATGAACAGGTTGAGTTTCTGGCTCCGCTTTATGCAGGCGACTTTGTTGAGGCGGTAGGGCGCGTTACCAAAATTGGGCGGACCTCGCGCCGTATAGAGTTTGAAGCCTATAAAGTCATTACCGCCCGCCGCGATCTTGGCGAGTCGGCGGCTGATGCGCTGGTGACGCCCATGCTGGTTGGTCGCGCTATTGGGACGACGGTGGTAAAGGAGCATTTACAGCGCAAACAGCACATGGCCTAAAATCGAAATTGGAAAAGGGAGAATAGCAAGAGCCTCTGCGGGCTGTGATTTTTGTTACAGCATGAGCGCCATGATCTCTTGTACGCTTCTTCTGATAGCAGTGAAAGCGGAAAAGGCAGTCCGCTCACTGCACAAGGAGGAAGTATGTTGCAAACTGCAGAAATTGAACAAACGAAGCAGGCCATTCGCCAGGCGCTCTATCAGGTCTACGATCCTGAGTTGGGTGTAAACATTATGGACCTGGGCCTGGTCTACGACATTGCGGTCAGTGCGGAAGGTTTTGTTTCTCTCACGATGACCCTGACCACCCCTGGATGTCCCATGCATGAGGCGCTGGGTGATGGCGTAGGCGCTGCCCTTCAAGGGATTCCAG
>DASTZT010000706.1:0-6186 GCA_035764225.1 Ktedonobacteraceae bacterium | reverse complement strand
CTCCGCAGTTTGTTTGTAGCATCTATAAGCGTTACTGCTGTTCGCGTCCGATTGCTATTCTCTGCTCGTTCATGCACTGTCCAGTCTTCTTTTTCTAATTGCGCGACTTCGACTTGAACTATATAAGTCTGCCCTTCTACGATTTGGTAGATTACAATCATAAACCATCCTTTCCCTGGATTATGACTTTCACCTCCTTTTGCAATCTGATTCGACGCTTTCATTTCAAGACCCCAATCAGGATGGTTACGATTGAGATTAGGGTTAAAGAGGTCTGGATGATCGGTATCTTTATTTTGTACAAAATCTGATGCTTGTGCTATTGCCTTAGTGACTATATTTGAGATTGTCCCACTATATATGTTGTATTGGATATCTCCTTGTGTGGGATCTAATCCAATCTGGCTCAATGTCACAAGTGCTTGGTTTAGGGCTTTCTCTAGTTGAGTATGTGTGATGCCTGTAGGTAATGGAACCTTCCGATTAATATACGTAGGATTAATAGTTGGAACGATCTTCTTGATAACGCCACTGCTAAGTTCCTCAGCTTCGATAATAAGAGTGCCTAGTTTCTGTCCTAGTACATTAGCAATCCTGCTGAGGGTATCTATGGTTGTGTTAGCTTCTCCTCTCTCTATTTCCCCTACTCTTGTTCGATCTACTTCGGCGTCCAATGCTAATTTCTCTTGTGAGATACCACGATCACTGCGCCATTGCAGAATTATTTTTCCGAGTGCTAGCTTAAGGGCTTCGTTTTCCATCGTTGCTCCTGTATATAATGAAGGTTTAGGAAACAACGATAGTAGAATTTATCCATCATATCCACGGGATATATCCATCAATTTTATTTGAAAGACAACGTATATTTTTTTGATGCAATCATTGTATTTTTTGATACGCCGTAAATTATGTTGTTGTTGAAGCCAGATGGTTCGAAGATCAAGCGAACTGCCTTTTCGAGCTACAGCATAATATGGGACTTTTTTCCTATCATGAACTCCTGTTGCTCTTGCTGTGTCAGATAAATTAGAATACACTGTATCTCTACAGTGCCGCGTTTTTGACCAATGGACGCTATATCTAAGGATTTGTCATTGTATATCCACTGGAAAAATCTTAGGATCAGCCGTTATAGCATCGTCGCTTTGCTCCTGATAAGCTTCGCTTTTGCATTACGTTTGCTGCTAATGGCTCATGGCTGGCCCGAAACGACGAGTGAGGAGGGGACTTTTGGTCTGGAGGCGATGCATATTGCCTATCGCGGCCAATTTCCCATTTTTATGTATGGGCAGAATTATATGGGGACACTGGAAGCCTATCTGGGGGCCGTATACTTCCATCTTTTCGGCATCTCCATCTTCTCATTACGGCTGAGTACGCTGACGCTTTTTACGCTCTTCTTGTTTGCCCTCTACTCTTTAACAACCTTGCTGTATTCGCCGCCGCTGGCGCTTTTAACATTGATGGTGCTCAGTGTGGGAACGCCGCTGATTTTAACGCCTGAAATGATCGTGGTAGGGGGGACCACAGAGACGCTACTTTTTGGGACGTTGCTGCTCCTTTTGGCGACTCGTTTATCACTCACTTCAAGACAGGAGCTATCCGCGCGCCATAAACGATTGCGCCTCATCGGCTTTGCGGCCTGGGGATGTTGCGTTGGTCTGGGCCTCTGGAGTCATCTGCTGGTTGTACCCTTTGTGCTGGTCAGTGGCTTGCTGCTGCTCATATTTTGTCGCAAAGAAGTATGCACGCTGGCTCCAATTGCCCTCTTGCTTGGATTGTTGTGTGGTTCGCTCCCTCTCATTATTCATAATATAAAGGCTAATGAGGCCCAAAATTCGATTACCGCATTTCTGCTCGCATACAATTTTGGTAGTCCTGCCAGGATTGATACTCACTTCGTGCTCCAACAGCTCTCAGGCACTTTTTTGTATAGTTTGCCGGTCGCGACAGGTCTGAATCCAGTTTGCGACGTGAGGCTGATGCCATTTTTTAATGCTGCCCCCTCGCCCGTCGGCTGTCTATTGGCGCAGGGAGGTTGGTCTCTGGGCTACCTGCTACTCTTTATTACTGCTTTTGGTATCATCTGTCGAAGGTTGCTCAAACTGAGCAAATTCCGTGCTGCCGGTGTCCGCGCCTGGTCGATGGCCGAGAGACAGCAGGCCGTGCTTTACACGGCCCAACTTATGCTGCTCTTCAGCGTTGTGATTACAGTTGCGCTCTTTGCTCATAGTTCCATCGCTGCGGTTCGACCCTGGAGTACGCGTTATCTTATCGGTCTGTTGATTGCCACGCCCGCGCTGCTCTGGCCCCTCTGGAATGGTGTCAGGTGTACGTCGGCAGCTGGTTGGTCTGGATGGAGGCGCGTTCGTCTGCTGACCCTGGCACGTTGGACACTCCTTGCGCTCCTGATAGGGCTGTTTGCCACAGAGACGCTCTCCACCACTGCGGACATGCCAACCATTCGGGCGGATACGGCCCAGGTCAATATTGTGACGCAAAAGCTGATCCAGATGGGCATTACCCATATCTACTCCGGCTATTGGCAATGTGATCGCTTCATTTTTCAGACGCAGGAGAAGCTGATTTGCGCCGTGCTGATGGAAGATCTCTCGCCTGGATTGACACGTTATGCTCGTTACTCTATGATTGTCCATGCTGATCCTAACGCGGCATACGTTTTTCCTCAAGATTCGCCGTATGCAACCAACTTTGAGCGAGAAATGATACGACCGTATCGGCACTTTCAGAAAATTGCCATCGACGGCTATGTGATCTATCAACCTTGTACATGTTAAAAATAATGAGCAAAAAGGACAGATCGATATGTTTATGCCCCTTCCCATTTCAAGTGAAGCGTTTGAAATGTTAAGCATCACAGAGATCGAACCCTGGTATCAGGAACTGCTAAATCAGCCGCTTTCGCAGGAAGTATTATCGTCGTGGATCAAGCAGTGGTCGGATCTAAGTGCGCTGGTTGATGAGACCGTGATCCGGTTCGAGATCGCCACTACCTGCAATACCGCAGACGAGGAGGTA
The DNA here is from genome assembly GCA_035764225.1 of Ktedonobacteraceae bacterium. GTDB lineage: Bacteria > Chloroflexota > Ktedonobacteria > Ktedonobacterales > Ktedonobacteraceae > DASRHT01. The sequence goes on along the minus strand of DASTZT010000706.1, from coordinate 3,147 downwards.
GAGCAGCGCAAACACACGTTTATGGAAGAGGTTTATGCTCCAATTCAGAAGCTGGATCAGCGTATAAAGCAGCAACTGCTTGCCAGCGGTCTGGAGCCAGCAGGTTTTGCAATTCCTCTACGGAACTTGCGTGCTGAGGCGGAGCTGTATCGTGAAGAGAATCTCCCTCTGTTAAATGAAGATAAAGCCCTGAGTGACGAGTATATGCAGGTTGGCGGCTCACAGATGGTCTGGTGGAAGGGGAAGGAAGTCGCGCTTGCCTCCTTGTATCCAGTGCTGCATGATCCAAAGCGCGACGAGCGCGAGCAAGTCTGGCACGCTATCACAGAACGCCAACTGAAGGATAGAGAAAAGCTGGATGCGATCTGGAGCAAGAAGATGCAGTTACGGCAACAGATTGCGCGCAATGCCGGTTATGATGATTACCGGGCCTATCGCTGGCGTCAATTGTTGCGCTTTGATTACACGCCAGCCGATTGCCGGAAGCTGCATGAGGCGGTGAAACAGGTGATTGTGCCGACGGCCAGCCAGATGTGGGAGAAGCGTCGCCGCCAGTTAGGGGTGGAAACGCTGCGCCCGTGGGATATGTGGGTGAATCCGCGCATAAGCGAAGCGCCACGCTCTATCACCGATGTTGATGGTTTGCTGCGCCAATGTGCTGATGCGTTTCGTCTGATCGATCCCCAACTGGGAGACTACTTTGAGATCATGATTCGGGAGCAGCTTTTAGATCTAGAGGAGCGCCCGAATAAAGCGCCCGGCGGCTATGAACTCCCTTTGGAAGTCAAACATCGTCCGTTCATTTTTGGGCGTGTCAATTCGATTACTGATATTATGGGGTTGATCTTTCATGAAGCAGGCCACGCCTTCCATGTATTCGAAACTATCCCGTTACCGTATCTTCACCAGCGCAAAGAGGGGGCCGTCCCGTTCGAGTTTGCCGAAGTTGCTTCAACCAGCATGGAGTTTATCGGGGGGATGTATCTTCAACAGGCCGGACTCTGTACGGAGCAGGAGGCGGCACAATTGCGCATCCAGCACCTGGAAAGCTTGCTGATGAGCGACTTGCCTGTGCTTATCAAAGGCGATGCTTTCCAGCACTGGATCTATGACCATCCTGAAGAGGCAAAAGACGCGGAAAATTGCCGTCAGAAGTGGGCAGAGCTTACCCGGTTCTATCAGCCTGATATCGATTGGAGCGGTCTGGAGACAGAGCTTAGCAACGGGTGGCAAGGAATATTGCATTTCTACTGCGACCCGTTCTACTTCATCGAGTATGCGTTTGCCTCGCTGGGCGCTTTCCAGGTCTGGAATAACTACCTGCGCAACCCTGAAGCCGCGCTGCGTCAATATCGCTCGGCCCTCGCTCTAGGGGCGACAGAGACGCTGCCGGAACTGTACGAGGCTGTCGGCGCAAAGTTTGCCTTTGATGCCGAGACCCTCCAGCTGGTATCGCATATGGTGATCCAAACGGTGGAGCAGTTGGAAGCCCAGGCGTAACACACATTTTTCGGGGGGAGAGGCCGGTCCAACCTCTTTTCCCCGATAGTGTACATGTGAGTCAATCGGATGGTTGGACCGACTGAAGCTGTGGTTGCAGCTGGACCTGCTCGTGCGTGAGACGAACTGCACGATAGACCGTGCGAGCACCATAGATGGCTTCAGCACACAAAGCCAGAACGTAGCCAACGCTCAGTCCAAGCAGACCTCCGAAATGTGAGCCTAATGCCGCCATACTCAACTCCAGCAAGCCTCCAATCAACATTGGTATGATGGCATGTGCCATACGTCGATGAATACGGTTAATAGCTACATAATGATCTTTGATAATACGAGGGAAGACGCCAAGCGCCAGAATGCGCATGCTCCACATAGATTGTTCAGCATAGGTGTGACCGAACAGACCGAGTATTTGTTGTGAGCCAAACAATAAGACGGCGCTGATCAGCCCGCAAAGCATTACCGCCAGCAGTAGCGTCATGCGAATCTTATGCGCCAGCGCCTCAGGACGGGCGGCGTTCGTCGCGTACAGTGCTGTTGTCAGAGCGTATGGAACCAGCGTGCCGATTCCGGCGACCATCCATGATATATAGAACCAGGCGTTTGCTGTGCTCGAAAGCAGCACAGTGACGAGCACGGGCATCATCAGCATGGGAGCCTGAAGGACCATATTCAGCAAATGATGCTCCGTGGCGGTTGCTCGCAACTGGCGCATCAAGCTCCATTCTGGCTGGAAAAAATTTCCCTGCCATTTTCGCCTGCATACGACAAAACTAATCAGCAGAGCCAGTGAAAGAATATTACCGAAAGTCCAGGTCGCGTAAATTGCCATGCCTAAAGGGTAGAAGAGCATGGTTGCACCCACCAGGAGGGCAGCCAGCTTGGTGACTGAGAACAGCGTGTTGCGCCAGAGTTGGAGATCACTACGTAAAAGGCCAACAAGAGCCTGATCGAAAACGAGCGAAGCGGCAGTCATGCTAACGCCAATGGCGAAAAGAGCAAAGTTGATCGGGTCGGACCTCAGCGGCATAAAGTTTGGTGAGATCAATGGCGCGACGGCAGCAAAGAGCACCCCTGCGAAGCCCGCCACGCCTCCTACCAGGATCAGAGCCGCGCTGATCAGAGACAGTTCTTTGCCTTGTTGACGAGGCAATTCTCCAATCAGCAGCGTTCCCATCCCTAATATGCACACTGTCCCGATCAGCGTCATGGCAGAGATTGCCGCCGAGGCAAGTCCCACTGCTGTCGGCGGAAATCTCTGTGCTGCTAGCCACCAGTAGGCGAAGCCGAGGACCGATGTCACCAGCGAAGTTGTCGCCAGTGAACTGGTATTAAACAGCATGATGCTGTTGGTCTTCACCCATTGAAATAGCTTAGCTCTCAACGTTTCATCTTTCCTTGTGCTAGGAGGCGAGGAGCAGTATTCTGCTTGCCTCCATCTGATTTGCGTCTACTTTCGATCCAGCAACTTTGGAAGTAGGCAATAGGGCCATAGAACATCCCTTTGACCTGCAAGCTCTCCAGCCCTTTGGGATAGGAGAGCGATTTGGGCTGTTTCTGATCGGGTTTGACCACGAGCAGTTCGTAGGGAACTCTGGTGGCCAGATCAAGCAACAGTTGGGGATAATCGAGCACATTCTTCGTCAG
>DASTZT010000705.1:0-6301 GCA_035764225.1 Ktedonobacteraceae bacterium | reverse complement strand
CAGCCACGTTCACGCACGCGGGCGATCAGATCGTTGGTCAGATAGCGTGTACGCTCACAAATGCTTTCGACGCTGGCCTCCTGTACGATATCTAGCCCTCCATGCGCGGCATAGATCGCTGCCATCGCTGGCGTTCCCATTTCGACGCGGGCCGCATCGGTGCGAAACTCGAACTCTCTGGTCTTAAATTGAAACTGCTCGCGGTGACCAAACCAGCCGGTAATCGTTGGCTTGAGCGAGGGGATTAAACCTTCGCGAATGTAGACAAAGGCCAGCCCAGGACCACCCATCAACCATTTGAGCGTACCAGTCACCAGAAAATCAATATCCAGGGCATTGACATTGATAGGAATATGCCCAGTTCCCTGATAATCATCTACCAGGATATATGCCCCGTGCTTATGCGCGATATCTGCGACCGCGCGAATATCCTGAATGTAACCGCTGGTATAGAAAACGCGCGAGGTGGCAACCAGGGCCGTCTTACTATCTATCTCAGCCTCAAAAAGCTCGGCGGGAACATAAATACGATCAGGACTCTCAATAAAGCGACACTCGATCCCCAGGCGCTCTTTAACCAACCATTGATAGGGCAGAGTCGGAAAGTCCATATCGGCCATCACGACCTTGTTGCGTTCGCTGTAATCGACAGCAGACGCAATGGAGCTAAGCGCCGCCGAAACGTTAGGAGCAATCGCGATTTCATGAACCTGCGCTCCGATAATTGCGGCAAATTTTTGCCGCGCTTTGGCAACCTCCCCCATCCAGATTTCATACCAGGCATGCGCTCCCCACTCGTTCCACATCTCCATAAACTGCGCCATATTTCCCATAGAACGTTCAGATAAAGCGCCCAGTGAGCAACTGTTCAGGTAGGTTTTCCGCTGCAGGATCGGGAACTCTGTCCGGTACGACAGGAGTTCAGGATGTTCGATAGCAGGGGGCGTCGGATACTGCATTCTAGCTTCACCTAAAGTCATAGAAGCTCACTCCTTCAAAAATAACGGCGTCATGATGCTTTGACACGATAGTCCGTTTGTATTCTACCCTACATTGTACCCTTTACGTCGCAGAGAGTCCACAGTCTGAGCAAGCAATCTTGCTGCTAGCTCCACTTCCTCCGCCGTTGACCAGCGGCCCAGCGTCAGGCGCAATGCTCCAAGTGACCGCTCACGCGATAGCCCCATAGCCAGCAACACCGCCGAGGGTTCCGTATTGCCTTCATGACAGGCAGAACCGGTCGAACTGGCGAGCGCGGGAGTGGCAGCAAGCACTGCTTCACCGATGACGCCATCAATGCTGACATTCAACGTATTGGGAAGTCGCTCGACTGGATGCCCATTCAAATGAACAGTGCCGGGCAAAGCGTGCTCAAGCAGAGCCTGCAAGCGGTCCCGCAACTCCTGTAATCGTTGCTGGCTCGTCGCAAGCTGCTGCTGCGCCAGAACGGAGGCAGCACCCAGAGCGACCATAAAAGCCGTATTCTCTGTGCCTGCCCTGCGTCCAGCCTCCTGCCCTCCGCCATAAATGGCTGGCTCCAGTTGCAGCCCTTGCCGAACGTAAAGAGCGCCAATACCTTTGGGAGCATACAGCTTATGGCCTGCTACCGTCAACAGGTCAACACCCAGCTCAGCAACATCCACCGCTATCTTGCCAACTGACTGGGAGGCGTCCGTGTGCATCAGCGCACCGTGTCGATGCGCGATCCGCGCAATTTCAGCTACCGGTTGCAGCGTTCCCGTCTCATTATTGGCATGCATAATGCTCACCAGCACCGTACGGTCGTCAATGGCTGCCTCCACATCCGCCGGATCGACCTGCCCACAGGCATCAACGGGCAAACAGGTTACACGAAAGCCGTGCCAGTGCGTCAGGGCCTGACAAATGCGCAAGACCGCCGGATGCTCAGTCACCTGCGTAATAATATGATTGCCTTTCTCCTGAGAGGCCAACGCCGCTCCACGAATCGCCAGCGTATCACTCTCCGAGCCACAGCCAGTAAAGATGATCTCGCCAGGTGCGCAATGCAAAAGCGTCGCCACCTGCTCTCTCGCCGTCTGGATCGCTTGATGTGTGGCATGACCATACGCATGCGTGCTCGAAGGATTACCAAAGTGGCTGGAGAGATAGGGGAGCATGGCATCAACCACTTTGGGATCGACAGGCGTGGTCGCGTTATAATCCAGATAGATGGGCTTGTCTCGCAGCCCCGGATGTGTTGACATAGTTCCTCCCAAAACAACAATGGCTACTACTATAGAAGAAAAGATCCAATTTTTCAAGGGTGCAGAGCAGCAGAAAAAGGAGAGACCTCTGTTCAAGTGCAGAGGTCTCTCCTTTTTTCAATCAGTATGCTATACGCTAAACTTGGCAGCAAGCTCGCGAGCCGTCGGTTCAACCAGAACGGACCCATCGGGGAAGACGATAGTGGGTACGCTTCTCGCACCCTTATTCACCTTCAAAACAATTTCAGCCGCGCTCTCGTCCTCTTCGATATTAATGTATTCGTAGGGAATGCCATGCGCATCAAGCCAACGCTTGGCGAAACGACAATCACCACACCAGGTGGTGGCATACATCGTAATCTTTTCAGCAGTTTGCGGTGTGTGTATAGTGGATTCTGCCACAAATAACTCCTTAGATAGATCATGAGATTTTTGTAGCCGAGATATGCCCGTCTGTATGTTATAACACACCATAAAGCTATTCTATTCCCACCGTCGATACTTCTCCGCCTGCTTCATTCATGCGCAATTGGCGACGTATCACGCATCTATCTGGCTCCGGTAGCTTAGCTTTCAGCCGAGGCTACGGTGGGTTTGTTGATACGCTCCAGCATGAGATCGAGAAAGCGTTTGCCTCCGCTGACGATCAGGGAGGGGTTGCGTGCCAGTATCCCCATGACCAGACCAGCACTAAAATCGCCACGCAGAGCTTGCGCCATCTGATCGGGCGTGAGTCGCTTCATTAAATCAAGAGCGTTATCCCATTGCTGATCGCTATAGACGGAGATACGTTTGTTAATCATATAGGCGATATCCATATCCCGCCCAAAGCGAGCATGCCATCGCTTATCAAAACGCCCTAGAAAGGCCACAGAGCTATCAGTAGCTTTAACGGCTTCCGCCGCGACCTGACCCCCCATTTGCCCTGAGTAAATGGCAAAACGAATGCCTTCACCAACGAGCGTTGAGCCACAGCCGCCAGCATCTCCAACCAGCAGCAAGCCATCACGCGAGAAGCGTTCAAAAGGGGCTTCTGAGGGGAAGAGGCCGGTGTGATATTCAATCGGGCTGGCTCCCTTGAATTTCTCGCTCAGTTGAGGAATATCACACAGCATGCGATCTAGATACACCCGCGCATCTTCATCACAATCAGGGTGAATCACACCCACGCCGAGGCGCACACGTCCATTGCCTCGTGGAAAGACCCAGGCATAGCCAGCTGGGGCAAAGGCGCTTCCCATAATCAAATACAGTTCATCCTGTGGATAATTGGGCGCATACAGATCGTATTCGGCCCCGTAGCCATAGCGATGAAAAGCCTTGCCCATCCCGACACGCACCCCGACATGGCGCGAGAAACCGCTGGCATCGATAGTCACGGCTGCCCGCAACTCTATACGCTCGCTGAGATGGTTCTTCGCCGTCACGCCTACAATGCGACCATCTTCCAGCAGCGTTTGTTCGACCGTATGGCGCATCCGCAAGCTTGCTCCAGTAGCAACCGCGCGATGGGCAAGATGCTGATACAGCCCACGAACATCCACAACACAGGCCACCGCTGGATTATAAGGCAGGAGCACCTCGCGCTGCGGCGAGAGAAAAATAACGGTTGAGATAGGATGGTAGAGATGCTCTGGAACTGCTAGCGCCTGCATATCGCTGATCCAGCTCCCGCCGCTGGTATGGATGGGGTAGCCGATCTCATTGTGGCGCTCCAGTACAAGTACACGCACGCCCTGCTTTGCCGCAGACTCTGCTGCCGCCAGGCCCGCCGGTCCACCACCCACAATTAACACATCATATTCGTCTGGCATGGAATTCCTTCTTGTTAGAGGAGTCAGGCAAGCAGCGATACCTTGCTGCAAATTGCTCGGATACCCTCTGCTTTTGCGCTATTATAGAGCATTTACCCAGTGCCGTCTACTATTTCCCTGCCCACCAACACGACCCGGTGATATAATCTCTTCCAGGGACATCACCTGGCGTTTCCATAGCATTTCTCAGGAGAGGGTCCATGAAACATAAAATCATTCTCGATTGCGATCCCGGACATGATGATGCAATTGCAATTCTGTTAGCCGGTCATCACCCACAAATTGAGCTGCTTGCCATTACGACGGTTGCAGGCAATCAATCGGTCGATAAAACAACCCTCAACGCCCTCAAAATCTGCTCTCTGGCGGGGCTACGCTCTATTCCGATTGCCAGGGGAATGGAGAGACCACTCGTCATTCCGGCCCAGCACGCGCCTGACATTCACGGCGAATCGGGACTCGACGGCCCTGACATTCCTGCCCCCGACATCGAACCAATCAACCGGCACGCCGTTGATTTGATAATTGAGCTACTGCTACGCTCCGACGGCGATATTACGCTGGTTGCTACCGGCCCGCTTACCAACATCGCGATGGCAATACGGCGTGAGCCTGCCATCCTGCCTAAAATTCGGGGTATCTCCTTAATGGGAGGAGCGATAGGGCTTGGCAATGTAACTTCCGCAGCCGAGTTTAATATTTATGTTGACCCCCATGCCGCCGCTATTGTCTTTGCGTGTGGTCGCCCTATTACCATGTGCCCACTGGAAGTAACCCATCAGGCGCAGGCGACCGAAGCTGTGATTGCCAGACTCCGCTCCACTCAGCGTCCAGTGCCAACTTTTGCGGCTGAACTGCTCACCTTCTTTGCCGAAAACTACCGCAAGGTCTTTGGCTTTTCAGCCGCTCCTGTCCATGATCCATGCGCGGTTGCGGCAGTGGTCGATCCAACTATCATCCACAGCAAGCCCGTCAGGGTAGAGATTGAGCTTGCCGGAACATGGTCACGGGGCCGGACGGTCTGTGATATGTATGGCTCTCTAGGCAAAGCGCCAAACGTGACTGTTGGATATAGCCTGGAAGTAGAACGATTCTGGAATATGGTGATAGAGATACTTTTATCCTACTAAAAATATAACCTCCCCAACTTTATAACACCCCCATTCAAGGCTTTTCGTCAGGCTTTTTGTCCTGAAAAGCCTTGAAACTTTTCCGCATGGCGGCGCGTGAAAGCGAATAGGATACCCGATAAGGACTACAAGTAGGAGCGAGAAAAAATGGCGCGCTGGAGTCAAGAAAACATTCATAAACATATGCAGGTTTATTCATCTGATTCTCAATCTCTTGGAGAAATTGCGGAAGTCTATCAAGATTCTTTCTTGCTTCACAAGGGACTGCTTTTCAAAAAAAATCGCTACATTCCCTATAGCGCAATTGCGAGCGTCAATGGCGATCAGCTGCGACTCTCAATGAGCGCGGCTGAAGTTAATGAGAAGGAGTGGGAGGTTCGCCCGGATTACGAAAATCATCTCGGTGATCCGCTCCAGCTCTTTTATGATCGTGGTCATGGCATCCATGATCCCTTCGATGAAACGAATCCAGACCAAACATAGGTACTAACCCTACCCTGATGAGGGCTCAACCAGCGTCCAGGTAATGGAGGATTCATCCATACCCATACTTATGATTATCCAACCTGTACCAACTACATATTTACATCCAATAATCGATCTAGTAAGAAAGGATACTCTCAAAACTTTCTATCCAATGATAGCGTAGATAAATCAAGCATATAAAGAGGGAAGATAAGGTTAGAACCTGATCGTATCTAGGGTAATCACCCGATGTTATGGCCCCTGTCCATTCTTTAAAATAAAGGAAAAGAAAGAAGAGAAATGGACACGTACACATCGGCATAAACGTGTAACGCAGCCTGTTAAAGCTGACCACGAGGCCATATGGGGCCGACGCTGATTTTGTCGGTAAGTTTCCTGAAGGGAGCGTGGGATCATGGCAATTGTTGATCCTGTCAGTGATGACCGGAGAACCATGTTAACAGTAGATACATACACACAAGCACGGTTCTCTACAGCCATCGCACCAGAGGTCGCGATAAAACGGGATAATGCCCGCAAAACTAGAGCTACAGGGCGCAATACTGAACCATTAGCCGACCTGGAGACCAATCTCGACGACGAAGGCTACGAGCTGTTAGATGATGAGGACGAGGACAGCGAGAGCGATGTCCTCGATGATCGTCCA
>DASTZT010000704.1:0-5629 GCA_035764225.1 Ktedonobacteraceae bacterium | reverse complement strand
GACGATACCACGCAGATGTCCCTCCATCACCAGACGGATCAGATTCTCGCGGTCGGCCTGGGACTTGCTCAAAAATTGCTCGGCGGCAGTCTTGATGCTTTCTGGATCTGAGCGCACTTTAATCTGCGTGACCGCTTCGACGTTAACCGCTACGCCCTGTGTCGTATAAAGGGCCTGGCGCGGCGCAACGTCAAACGACATCAATTCAAGAGAAAATTCCTGAGCACGCTCCAGCAAAGGTATCACAATCCTTGCTCTACCATTGATAACGTCCGTGCCGTTCTTACCAGAGATGATCAAAGCCTGGTTCGGCCCGACCTTGCGTAAGAGGCCACCATAGATGCGAAAACCAATAACGATAGCTACAAAGAGTCCAATAATGCCAATGCCTATGATAATGGGTAAATTCATGATAGTTACTCCTTTTGTGCGTCTTTGCGCATGACGTATTCTGTTTCTGTTTTAGGAGATTCGTTGAGCAGGGCACGCAATTGTGCCAGTTCGTCATCATCGGGCAGCATGATAGATGCTGGTGCTTCCTGGTTGATAAGATGATCCCAGGTATCCACCTCTGCGACCCCTTCCTGGTAGTTGAGGATCACGACTTCCTGGTCGCGTTCGAGACGCCGTCCGTCTATGCTGCGTGCTGGAACGCTTTTGCGCATCCCGCCCGGAGAGAGATAGAGAACTTCGCCGATGCTATTTTCCTGAATGGTGATGTTGACTTTCCCGACAATACCAGTGCGATCCGAGACATCTAAGGACGTGGAGTCATCACCGCCACCAAAAATCCGATTCATTGTGATGAGCAGGATGGCGGCAATGATCAATCCACAAATCCCTGATAGGGCTAAAGCAAAGGGCAGCGCCAATTGCGTGCTGTTATGGAAAACGTAGCCGAAAAAGCCAAAGCCCACCAGGAAGATTGCCAGGGAGAGCGGATTGATGTAAGCCAGGTATGAAAGGAAGCTGGCGTGGCCTTCGGTGGTAGATGATGCGGGCTTGCCAGCTTTCTGTCCAGCTTGCCCGTTATGAGCCGCCTGAGCAGACCCTGAATTGGCATGGCTTGCATGCCCATTCCCGGTGTGGGATGTATGGGCGTGGTGTCCTCCATGTGCGGCAGCATGGTGTCCAGCCCCATGTCCTCCTGAATGGATATGATGTCCGTGTCCGATATTGCCCAGGAAGGTTGTCACAATCAGGAACAGCAGCCCGAAAAGGAAGCAGGCAATGAACAACAGGGAAAGCGAATCAGTTGCGATTAGCATAGCTATGCTCCTTCGATTTCTGGAACATTGCGGCCTGTGACCAGCATCGGTCAATCCGTTCTATCATGACGACAATGCTGGTGACGATGCCGGATATGCCTAAGACAAATGCGAGGGTGAGACATAATTGCGCCGAGGGTATGCCTAACAGGTTCAAGACGGAAAAGAGGCCATCAGTAAAAAAGCTGGCAATGCTGAAAGCAAGCGCGCCGCTTAACAGGAAAAAAGCGATGAATGCTCGATGGCGCAGGTTTGGCACTGCCGCGCCTCTGCCCGCTATGAAGATATGTTGTTGTCGGTCAGCTGTTTTAGATTGTCTTGGGATCATATATACCTTCCCCTCTTCATGACCCAACAAAATAATGTGATTATCAACGATGATACTAAGATGCGATAAGAGACACTACCCGATCCGTAATGCTCGCCTCTAGAAGAATAAACGCAAAAAAAAACAGAAATACAAATCATCTAATTTTGTTGGCATCATAATGTTCGGTCACTGCCTGGACGATAGCTGAGAGTTCATCTACCGGCAAATTCATCAGTTTGCGAAAGAGTTCAATGTAGCGGCGCGCCTCGCCAGAGTCAGCAAGAGACTGGAGTAGCTGTTGCAGATCAGGTTCTATGCGCCACTCCTCTACGCTGGCAACCAGCCAGGTATTGAGCCGGTCGGCATCGTGTTCCACAATGTCGGTCAGCAGATCGGTACTATAGTCTGGCGGATCGCTTACCAGATAGCCGGGATGGATCTTGAAGAAACGGGCCAGGAGATCGCGGCTGGACGCCGTGAGATGGAGCCGTTTGGCTTTCTCCAGCTGTGACAGATACGCCTGGCTGATGCTTTCGCCCAGTTCTTCCTGCATGGCCCGGACAACTTCCATTTGCGTCATGGGACGATTCAATCCTCGCAGTTCGCCTTCAATCTCGCGCAAATGTTTAATCTTCTCCGCTAAATTCATCTGCACCCTCACATAACTATTTGCTATAGCAAGTATAGCTAACTGTTATTCTGCTGTCAAGTAGGGGCAGAGCTTACGTCCCTGCGGTGAATTTTTAACGGGATATTCATATGTATTACTGTGTTGATGATGTATAATGGCGAACGGCATTTTGCCCATGAAATATGGAAAAATGTAGGTAATACGTCTGGCTGATTGGTATGCTACTGCTCGAAAGCGTCATTGTAAACAAAGTAGGAGGGAGTTGTTTATGGGCTTTTTGCGCTGGTTGTTTGGTCGTCAAGTGCCTTTTGAAGATGGACAAGAAGCCTCTGCATCCGTACAAATGCAACCCTTGCTGTCCGGCTCCATTGATGACCGTCGTCGTCTGGAAGATATTCCTTATGTGCTACCCAAAGATATTGAGGAGGGAGAGCGGCTCAATTTACAGCATTATTTGCTGCGGAATGCCATCAAAGCGAATTATATGGCACCCCTTGAGAAGAAAGTTGAGTATATCCTGGATGTGGGGTGTGGCACGGGGATCTGGGGTTATGAGATGGCGAACACGTTTCCTGGTGCTCGTGTCTTCGGGTTAGATCTGGAGCCTCCTCAAACGGTCTCTTTGGCGTCGCATGTGTCCCGTCCTCCCAACAACTATCATTTTGTGCAGGGAGATATCTTAAAGGGATTGCCTTTCCCAGATCATAACTTTGATTTTACGCATCAGCGGATGCTTGTATTGGCGGTTCCTACCAATGAATGGCCGGGCGTGATCGGTGAACTGCGCCGTGTCACTCGTGTTGGGGGATGGGTGGAGCTGCTTGAGCTTGGCGAGACGCTCTTGAATGCTGGCCCGATCTCGCAAGAGCTGTTCGGCTATAGCCATAATTTCTTGCTTACGCGAGGGTTTGATTCACGACAGATGGAGAATCTGGGGACGTGGATGGTTCAGGTGGGGTTAAGGCAGGTCAAGCAGCATCATATCGATATTCCGCTTGGGGCCTGGGATAAACATGCTGGCGTCCTTTTAGAAAAGGATATTCTGGCAGCATTTAAGGCGCTAGGTCCGATTCTCTGCCAACGCTTGCAGCTTGCTCCCTCGCATTATGAGCAGCTTTTAGCGCAGGTGCCAGCAGAGTGGAAAAAGAATCGCGTCTTGTATCGTTTCCATCTGGCATATGGTCAAGTGGGGCGCTAACTCCAGCGATGGTGGGGGATGAAGCTGTTTGGGCGATCACTGCAAGATGATCGCTCCTGTGGCGTTATCGACACGGATGGCGACCGAGGCAAGCGAGATGGTGGCGGGCGATTGTACGGCGGCCCCACCTTTGGCGGGATCAAAGCTGCCGCCGTGACAGGGACAGATCAAGAGCTGGCTTTCAGAATCATAATCTACCGCGCAACCTGCATGCGTGCAGAGGGCATCGTAGGCGACGAACTGGCCGTTGTTGAGATGGACCAGAATGCCAGGATCACCAGTTGAAGGAATGGTGAAGTTGACCGCGCTATTAGCCTGCACGCTGCTGATCTGGGCAATTGCGCCGCTTGTTGGTGTTCCAACGCCGATCGTCTGTTGCGCTGGAACGGGAGTAGGGATGGTGTAGCCGGTGATGGCGTTATTACTGCCTGTTTGTCCCCCTCCATTGCCGAAAAGACGTAGTGCGTAGGCGAAGAAGGCCAGCGTCAAGACGCCAGCTCCTCCTGTCAGCGTTCCCATAAGAAAGCTGCGGCGTGAGGGCTGGACCCTTTGAGGAGTTGCTCCGTATCGTTGTGGAGCGGTCTGGATATGGCGCAGAGGCTGAGTGTCATCGCTCTCGATAGCAGATGATGTGGGCTGCACTGCGATTCCCAGAACGTAGTACAGGATAGGGGCCAATCGTCGCTGCTGCTGAGGCGAGACGCGCCGCATAAGCTGAAGGGCGAGCAGCTCGTCAGGCGCTGGCAAGCCGGTATTCAGCGGGCCGTTGAGCAGCAGCGTGAGCCAGCTAAAGACAAAAACGATATCCGCGCCGTAGAAATAAGGATAGACGCGCCATGTTGCTGAGAGGTAAAAGAGCAGGCTGAGCAGGAGGCCAAAGAAGGCGGCTGGTCTAAAAAGCAGGCCAACAAGCACTCCCAGTCCGATAGCGATTTCCCCGTAGGCTACCAGGTGTCCAAAGAAGTCGGCATGTGGCACCACGATCTGGAGTAGGAAGCCGCGCAGCGGTGATGTCGTGGCGAATGCTGCGACCTGTTTGCCGATGTAGCCCAGAGCCGAGGGCCGAAAGAACTGCGGATCAATAAATTTTTGAATGCCTGCGTAAAGAAATGTAATGCCGAGGAAGAGGCGTAGGGGAAGGAGAACCCATTTTGCGATCTGAGCTGTCTGTAAACGTTTATCTGGTGATACCATCGTTGTCCCTAACAAAAATGATGAGGCTTGTCTGTATCCAAGCCTCTTTTAATGCCTAGCAGAGCCTGTGACTCACTCTGCTATCTTGCACATCTATAGTGTACTAATGAGATGTCAAGAAAAGTTCACGAAAATGTAAAATTTTTATTTGGGTTTTATCAGCAACGTGCCTTCGGCGTTGTCCTCAACCGCCTGACGCGTAAAAAGCATTGGATGATGGCTGACTTGCAGCCACATCTTGATAAAGTCATCGTAGTGTTTGCTGACTTGATGGCCCGATTGTCCTGGCGAATGTCCAGAGAGGGAGGACGGCAGATCCGCCAGATTGACGATCTGGCGATATGATGGGACCGTAATAACCTCCGTGGGCTGGGCTGGTGAGACGGTTCCCATATTGACCGTGTCGATATCGCCGCCAACCGGGAATGGTCCCCGGTTAAAGAATTTGTTCAGCGGTTTTACTAAGCCTAGCGGGTGGCGGTAGGTCATTTGATGGATGGAGCCATATTGCCATCTGGCGGGATCATGCCCCAGTTTTTCGTCTAGCTCTTCGATAGCGGCATGGAAAGCTCTTGTCAGTGCTTCGTTCCACGAGCGGGGACCGTTGGGGATCGTTGGGTTGGCGAACCAGCTATCATCGTGTTCTCTCAACAGGCGAATCAGCAAGGGCTTACTGCGACCGGCATAGCCATTCAGCATGGCGATCAGGGTTGAGCCAACGCCGAGATAGCTATTGAGCAGTTGTTCGTCATCGCCAATTAATGCGCCCAGGACAATGCGTTGCAGCTTGCGCAGGAAGGTCATATAGATCGCTGCGCCTGCACTATTGGCAGCCAGGATGTAGTTCCAGCTACAGAGCAGCTTCAAAGCGGAGGCGGCAAGGGGCGTCTCAGGCTGCACTTTTGTGATGTAGGGGACGATCTCGGTCGCTGGTAAGGAGTAGTAGTCGGCCTGAATCTTTGCCATATCCGCGAGCGTGAGCTGATGATCCTGGCTGGTGAGCAGGTCGCGGATGCGTTGGGCGCGGT
>DASTZT010000703.1:0-5736 GCA_035764225.1 Ktedonobacteraceae bacterium | reverse complement strand
GAAAAGAAAGAGCTTGTTTTGTTTCGGTAAAGCAGAGTCGCTACTGTGGTGGTAAAACTCCTCAGCGAAGTAGTAGACAGAGTATAAAATAAATTATCCCAAGTAGTGCAATCAAGGTGTGTAGTAGTGTCCAGATGGTATTAAGGCGAATTCGCATCAGGAATGGATAAGCTAGCTTGTGTGCTTGCTCTGCTTCCTGAAAAACCTGTTCAAGCTCTGCATCGAGGTACATACTGTCCAATTTTGCGCGTAGTTTACGTGCTCGCATGATATGGAATTGGGAACGTTCATAGAGCTTGAGACCTGCGATGATACCATAAAGACCTATAAATATTAACCAGCAAGCTAGAGGCAGAATTTGTAGATGGAAGCCAGTAAAAACGATGGTAATCTGAAGTGCTGTGGCGAGAAATAGATTTATGGTAGCTAGCAGAGAACGCTTCTCTTCTGCCTCTCTAGAAAGCCGCCAATTCTCTTGCATGTTCTGCATAAGAAAAGCACTGCTATCTTGTAGTTTTTCCATGACATTCCCAACTAATGAAATAATTCCTCTAGTTCTAAAAGTTCCTTTTCATGAGGCCAGAGGTCACGAGCTTGCTTGTAAAGAGAGAAAGAGTCATGAAAGCGTTTTGTGCTTCGTAGTCTGATTGCTCCCTGAACGCCTTCCCGAAGATGAGCACACGTTAGATCAAGATTTTTTCGTGCAATAGCTGCCTCTGCTTTGCAATTTACAATCTCAATAATAGTGCGTTCAGGAATGACAGTCTGCTGTTGCATCTGTACGACTTCTTCAAAGAAACTCCATGCCTTATCAGCTTGTCCAAATGTGAGGTACATCAAACCTCCATAATGATTTAATGATGACCGTCCACAATCAGCATAAAGAAAACTTGGATCATTTTCAGGCTGAGCGGGGAAGCTTTGTTGTGTGAGATCCCAGTACTGAAACGCCTCTTTTTTCTGTCCACATTGAGCATATGCCAGAGCCAGTCCAAGATAGATTCGACTTTGCAAAAGTGGCGATGCTTGTTCCACAGATCCAAGTGCTTCCTGATAGGTGTGAAGTGTTTTGAGCCGATATTTTGCTGAGTTGTACTTTGTGGCAAGATGCTTCAATGCAGCAACCTTTAAATTGGGATCTTCTGCAAGCTCACTATATTCTACCGCCTGCTTGCAGCACCATTCAGCACTTTCATAATCCCTTCGTAGCACAGTAATGAGACCAGCAATAATATAACCCTGTACAGCCAATGAGGCGCTTCTTTGCCGATAGGTATTTGACTCTCTAATAATCTGCTCTAAAGGTGGGAGCCATGTACAGAGGACGGATTGTACAACGCTTATTTCCCTCCCCTTCATCAGTCGCCAACAAGCAAAAAGGTTTTCCTCACATTGAGAAAGGTAATCTCCAATAGTAGAGATTGATTTTTCTAATGTAAAAGAAGTGAAAGACAAAATTTGTGACAAAGAGATAATCCCTAAGATTTGTTGTAAAAATTGCCTCCTGAGCATTACATAGATATGCTGATCTCCTAGATCGTTCATTCGTCCCTGTACCGTCTGAGGAGGCACAAACAATGCTCTCGATGGCTGTTCGCTCAGAAAAGTAGTTGCCTGTTCTATCTCAGGTGAGAACGTAAACCCGCGGGCCTGCACGATCTCCTTCATATCACGGTAGCATTTCAAGGCATCCTGGCGTTTGCCATGCCGGGAGAGCATCTCTAACCAGTGCTGTAATGCTTCTTCGTCGGGTGGCTCGCTTAGAACCATTGCCCGGTATTGCTCGCCAGCCTGCCAGAGCTTGCCCTGCTTTTCATAGCTCTCAGCCAGCCACCAGCGACATTGACGCAGCACATCTTCGCGTTGCTTGCGCAGACCATAGACCCATGTGCCGCTTTCTCCCTCCAACAATTCACCCCGCTCCAGATAGCCGAGCGCCCGCTCTAAAAGGGGCAGGGCTTGCATCGAGGTATGTCCTCGATTCTCCGCTTCTTTGAGCAAGATGTCGCAGGCGTCGCTATCGAGCCAGATTAGCGATTGATCCGCCAGTTCGTAGGATGCTTCAATCGTGCGCAACAGCGTTTTGCCAACCACATGGCGAATCTGGTTGATGGCATTATACACGGTCTTGTCCGCTAGCTCAAAATTGTCGCTATCGGGCCAGAGATCATCTTGAATGGTGCCGCGAGAAAGTCGTCGTCCAGGCGCGGTGAGCAGCCGTTTGAAGACGGCACGAGCCATGCGTCCTTTGCCCCAGGTCTCTTTTTCCACGAGATGCCAGGTGCCGTCGCTCTGGCGTTTCCACACATCCAATGGGCCGTGTAAGCAGACCCGGAGCTGACAGGAAGGGGGAATATCCTCTTCGAACTGCATCACTTCTTCCTCCCGATGAAACATGTAATGGTGTGTTATAATCGCGAACAGGGGGAATGAGCCTTAGCTACTGCTTTGCATCACTTTGTTTTTTTCAGGATTGCAGTAGTCTGGTCGCACAGAAGATTGTATCACATCGTGTTGCTGGGTAAAACTGTTATCAGCAGTTCTTCAGGGCTTTTCAGTTTTTGCTGAATGCTGCTCGGTAGCGGAGAAAGGCTACCCTTCGTACCGACTAGCTTGCAGCGCGTCCAATTTATTGCCTGTCCTTCCCCTAATACTTGCTGAATGATACCACTAAAGATCTATTCCCGACCATGTCCCATTCCTGTCCAGACGAAGGTGAGACAGGGGGCGAGATCTTGCAGGGGATGTTCGGGCCTCTTTTTTGTCGAGGGGAGAGCCGAGTTATGATCGTCCAGAAGGCTCTTTGTGGAGTATTCTTCGTTGGGTGGGGCTACACATTCGAGGGGGGAGTTCAATAAATTGGACAAGCAGATGAACATTGACGAATGAAAGAGAGCCGCAGGGCAAGCGCGAGGCCCCCTCACCGCCTCCCACCGCCCCTTGCCCCTACCTGCATCCGTCCATCATCGCAGTTCCCGTTTATATTTTTATGTGGGGAAAAGCGAGATCGCGGGGGAACTGGTAGGGGCAAGGGGTGGGGTTGTGGTTGGGTGGAGGCCTCGCGCTTGCCCTGCGGCTGTGGCTTTTCTGGAGGTTGGGAAATCACCTCCAAAGCGTCAAAATGACACATGGAGGTGATAGCTTTTTGCCTCGTCAGGCCGTTTTTTTGGCGGGCTGTTCGATGCCTAAGGCGACCGCCTCTTCCTGGATGAAGCGGGTGTAAGCCTCGCCTTGTACGAAGCAGGGATGGTCGAGCAAGCGCCTCAAGAATGGGATCGTTGTCGGGAGACCCTCGATCACGCATTCGTCCAGGGCGCGTCTGGCTCTGATAATCGCCTCTTCTCTGGTCTTGCCCCAGACGACGAGTTTGGCTAGCAATGAGTCGTAATGCGGCGGAACCTCGTAGCCGGGATAGAGATGGCTATCGATGCGCACGCCAGGCCCTCCCGGAAACACAAGCTGCGTTACCGTGCCGGTCTCTGGACGAAAATCGGCTTCGGCATTCTCGGCGGTGATACGGCACTCGATGGCGTGATAGTTGAACTGCACGTCCTCCTGGCGAATGCTGAGAGGGAGGCCAGCTGCGATCCTGATCTGCTCTTTCACCAGATCAAAGTTTGTGACTTGCTCTGTTACGGGATGCTCCACCTGCAAACGAGTATTCATCTCCATAAAGTAGTAGCGGTTTTGCTCATCAACCAGGAACTCCATCGTACCGGCATTGGTATATCCAACGGCCAGGGCGGCCTTGACAGCCTTCATGCCCATTTCCTGGCGGAGTTCGAAGGGCAGGTTGGGGCTGGGGGCCTCTTCCAGCACTTTCTGATTGCGCCTCTGACAGGAACAATTACGCTCGCCTAGATGGATGCCATTGCCGTGCTGATCGAGCAGAACCTGAATTTCGACGTGACGCGCCCGTGCCAGGTAGCGTTCGAAGTAAATGCCATCATCGCGGAAGGCTTCGCGGGCCTCATTTTGTGCCAGCAAAAAGGTCCGCTCGAACTCTTCTGGACCCCTGACCAGGCGGATGCCACGCCCGCCACCGCCAGCAACTGCCTTGAGCATCAGCGGAAAACCCACCTCTTTGGCCGCCTTGATTCCCTCAGCCAGCGTGTGCATGACAGGGGTTCCAGTGAGCATAGGCAAGCCTGCTTGCTGCATTGCGGTGCGGGCGGAGACCTTATCGCCCATAATGGCCATTGCGTCGGCTGAGGGGCCGATGAAGGTGATGTTCATATCGGCGCACATCTCTACAAAACTAGTATTTTCCGAGAGGAAGCCGTACCCTGGATGAATGGCTTCGGCCTGTGAGACGAAGGCTGCGCTGAGAATATTGAGCTTCTGTAGGTAACTTTTGCCGCTTGGCCCAGGCCCAATACAGATGCTTTTGTCAGCGGCACGTACAGGAAGAGAGTCTCTATCGGCTTCGGAATGGACAATCACGCTGCGTATGCCCATTTCGCGGCAGGCGCGAATGACGCGCAGGGCGATCTCTCCACGGTTGGCAATTAAGATGGTACGAAACATTGTCGGTATCTTATGAAGGCGTGCAGACCTCCATATTCTCCCTTCTCATGGTATCAACGGCAGACGGATGCACTTCCCATACATCATAAGCGTCGCACTTACCCGCCAATTAGCAAGCTAGTAAAAGCAAGTGGGAACGAAGCCGATCAACTGGGGCAAGCGCAAGGCCCCCACGTCCCTTCCAGCCCATCCCCTTGCCCCTACCGAACCCCTCCATGAGATCGTTCCCACATCTGAACGGCATCGACAATGGTGGCTCTGGGCTGTAGGGGCAAGGGGAGGCGGCGTGGGGCCTTGCGCTTGCCCTGTGGGGAGTGCTCTTTGTAATCCCTCTTCTTTTGCAAGGATTGCTGTTCTTGCAGAAAAGGGATCTGGTGTGATACTATAAAGTACACGCGTCAGGGATATCTTCGTATAAACGCTCTCTTATTTGAAGAGGGTTCCTGTCTGCTGAAGCAAGACAGGCCGGGTTGTTCATCATTGCTGACGGGAGTTCCTGCTATTTGTGTTGCGCAGCCGATGCGCTTGAAGGAAATTTGGTATGGAATCTGCTCCGTATCAGGAACTACTGACGACTAAGCTCTTCGTGCCACCGCTTCCTCCATCCCTGCTCCCACGCCCACGACTGATCCAACGGCTGAATGAGGCGGTGGCTCGCAAGCTCACGCTCCTCTCTGCTCCAGCAGGCTACGGCAAAACAACGCTGCTGCGAGCGTGGGCGGCACAGGCTCCCCATCCTATTGCCTGGCTGTCGTTGAGCCAGGCCGAGAACGAGCCCTCCTCCTTCTGGACCTACGTTCTGGCTGCCTGTCGCAACATTCATGCACAGATCGATCCCCAGATTCTTGCACCGCTGCAACTGCCAGATCCCCCTCCTCTGGAAGTAGTGCTTACGCCCTTCATCAATCTCCTCGCCCGCTTGCCACAGTCTTTTACGCTTGTACTCGACGATTATCACTTCATCACCGAGGCGGCGATTCACCGCACCCTGCGTTTACTGCTCGATCAGCTTCCCCCTCAGCTTCACCTGATCCTTTCGAGCCGCGTTGATCCGCCGCTGGCACTGGCTGCCAGGAGAGCCAGGGGAGAGATGGCTGAGTTGCGGCTCGCTGCTTTGCGCTTTACTTTTGAAGAGGTCTCCTACTGGCTGCAACATATCATGCATCTCTCGCTCTCAAAAACGCAGATGAGCGTGCTGAGCGAGCGCAC
>DASTZT010000702.1:0-3219 GCA_035764225.1 Ktedonobacteraceae bacterium | reverse complement strand
CAAGAAGTGCTGGCGAATATTAAAGCCGAAGAGAAAGCGCGTTACTTCGCCGCGCTCCAGCTTTTCTCCATCCCTCGCCGCTTCAATCTCGTGCTGATGCAAGATCTGATCGAAGCCTTTGCTCCTGAGTTGAAAAGAGAGAGCAGCCTGGCATATTTTGGACTGCCAAAAGCCATCAACGAAGCGACCGATGTCTTAAATTGGAACATGCTGCGGGCCGGTTTCTCCGTCGATGAACCCATACGCAATATTTTTCTCCTCCTCCTCAAGATTGAGCAGCCCACACGCTATTTTGCCATTCACGATTTTCTCGCCCAGAAAAACCTGCACCTGGCAATGGAGGTTCCTGGTTCCGACCGCGTTCGCTATCTGCGTGAGGCTTTATATCATATTGCCAGTAATACCAGTTCGGCACAGATCTCAGAACTGCTGACCCAGGTATTACAGATCATCGTACAAGAACCGCCGGATACTTTTTTGCAATGCTATGAAGAATTCTTGCAGGATGACGAACTCAAAGAAGCTCTTGGCACTCATCTTACAGCCGTCCAAGCAACGCTCGATGCTCGTAAAGAGCAGCACCAATGAAGCCAAAGGATAACCATGATGTACAAGCAGCAGCATGTTGACCATTTTATCGGTCGCACCCAGGAGATAGATACGTTTACCCACTGGCTCGCAGATCCCAGCGCCCCCTGGATTCTCTATATTCACGATGCCCTTGAAGAGGCAGACAAAAAGGGAGGAGTGGGGAAAACCCGGCTGATTCGGAGATGCGCCGACCTCACCAGGCAGACGAACCCATATATGGCAGTGGTCATGGTCGATTTCTTTAACACCGCAGACCGTGATCGCGTCTTCCTGGCCGAAAAAATTATTGCTAATTTACAAGAGCTTTATCCCCATTGGTCTCCTAGCGCTTTTACCGAAGCTGTTCAACAGTACCGCACGGAAGGACGCTACAGCAGTGACCAGAGCAGCGCCGACAGTGATGAAATGCAAACGCGCGAGGCCATTTCCACCGCCCTGGCACAGGATTTACGCCTGCTCAATACCTACCTTATTCAGGAAAATAAGACCCTTTTAATCTTCTTTGATACCTTTGAGGTTATCGAACAAACCCCTACCGTGGCCAGCCTGCGCCAATCTCAAACCTTTCCAGATAACTACCAGCTTGAGCATATCAAGGTGGTGATTGCGGGCCGTAACAAGCTGGACTGGACCCATACTAACTGGCGCGGACGAGAGCAAGAGGTACAGGTAATGGCACTCGCTCCCTTTAGCCCGCAAGAAACACAGGAGTATGTCCAGGCTGAATTGATCTACGATCTTCCCTCTCAGAGTGCGCAGGCTGCCGCTTTATACGAGCGCACCGAAGGCCGTCCCATCGTCATTGGCCTGGCGATTGATGTCTTGAACCACGGCATCCTGACTGTAGAAGACATGATCGCCATTGGCAAAAACGATTTTGAAGCTTACCTTGTTCCCCAGGTCAATAAACTGGAGGAGCCTCTTAACTGGGCTATTTTATTCATGGCCCACGTCTATCACCGCTTCAACATGCCTATTCTAGAAACGATCCTGCAAGGAGTGGAATTCGACGGTTTTGTACGCGATATCAACCGGGAGGAACTGGCAACCAAACTTCCACAACTCTCTTTCGTACGCAGGGCCACTGCGGGCGAAGATTTTGTCCTTCACGACGAAATGCGGCGACTCGTCACTAAATACTGCTGGGAGATACAAGACCCAGGGAAACGCTTCCGCAAAAGTATCAGCCATTGCGTCATTGACTATTACGAGCAACAAGAGCTACAGACCCAAAACGACCAGCAGAAACAGACATTGATCATCGAAACGCTTTATCACCGCTTATTCGTAGATCCCGATGATGGGCTACGTTACTTCTCGCGACACTTTGGGAGCGCCATTCGCGCTCGGAAGAGAGCTTTTGCCCGCTTGCTTTTTCAAGAAATACAAAAATTTACCGCGCTCTTGTCCCCAGCGCAACTTGGGAGATTGCAAATCGACCAGGCAATACTCTTGCGCATTGAGGACAATGCCACTGCCGTCATTGAGACTTTGCAACAGCTCAAAGAACAAGCCGATCCCGCCTGGTACGAAGAGAATCTCCCCCTCGTCCTGATGGAGGAAGGAAAATGCTATCAGCGCCTCAGCAGGTTACCAGAAGCCGCCAACAGCTTCATCCAATGTCTGGCCATGCAGCAAGCACGCGGCAATGAACTGCAATGCGCTCACCTACTACATGACCTGGGATTGATCTTTCTACGCCGAGGCCAGTTCGCTGAGTCTCTAGATTACTACGAGCGTAGCATCGCTCTTTATAAAAAACTAGGGCGGCAGAGTGAGTATGCGACCGCCCTCAACAGTACCAGCTTCGTCTACCGTCTTCAGGGAAAAATAGAGGAGGCGCTACGGCGCTGTAAAATTGCCTGGCGCATTCGACGTGATTTATTTCGCGAAGAAAAGGTTAGCGAGGATTTCATCGGCTTCAGCCTCCAAACCCTGGGCGGAATTTACCTCACCGCGAGCAATGTGATCGAAGCCGAACGTTGTTTTCACGACGCTTATGATATCTACCAGCGCACAAACAACAAACACAGCATAGCGACCATCTATAACCGCTTTGGGCAGGTTCAGATATTAAAGGGCGAGTTAGAAGGCGCTAAAGAATGGTTTATAAAAGCGCAGCAGGCTTCCAAAGACATTAATGAAGATCAGTATATCACCAGTTTGAACAGGCAAGGCTACATTTATACGTTACAACAGCAATGGAAGGAAGCGATACCCTTTTTTGAAGAAGCCGTAGACCGCGCACGGAAATTGCCCGATTACTATCATCAAACAGAGAATTTGATTGAACTCGCGACTGCGCTTCATCATCTAGGCTCCCTGCAACAGGTGCAATCTCGTTTGCAGGAAGCAGAAGCTATCTCAATAAGAGAAAAGTACTTTAATCTGCTAGGGCAAGTAGAACAAATGCGAGGCGAAATAGACTATCATGCCAAAGACTATCCGGCAGCATTTCTACATTTTGCCGCATATTGCCATGATATGGCTATTTACAACGACTCCGAATTCAAAATAGCCGTGCGTAAAGTCGTTGACGCGTTGCTCGGTGTACCTGAAAGCGACGTTCCTTCCATAGTACAAAAGCTTCTTAGCTATTGGACAAAAGAACAGCTAGACACAAAATAT
>DASTZT010000701.1:0-2134 GCA_035764225.1 Ktedonobacteraceae bacterium | reverse complement strand
AGCGGCAGCAAACACGCCTGGAGCGGTCAAGGGCACGATCACATGCCAGAGAGCTTGTAGCCTGGATGCTCCGTCAACGCGGGCCGCCTCCTCAAGATCGGGGGGCAGGTCGCGGAAGAACGAGGTCAGGAACCATACGGTCAGCGGCAGGGTCAACACTAGATCGGGAACAACCAGCGCCGCATAGGTATTGTAGATGTAAACAGGCCCCGTGAAGAGCACAAAGAGCGGCCCGACCATCGCGATGAAAGGGAACATATTCACCGAGAGAATGGTCATCAGCACCGCGGGCTTCCCAAAGAACTTCATACGCGCAATGGCATAGGCGCAGAGGGTGCCGAACAATAGCGCAAGCACGGTAGTAATTACCGCGATAATCACGCTATTTCTGAGCGTCGGCAAAAAGAACGTCGAGTTGGTTAATGCTTTGGTATAGTTCGTAAAATCTAACGCTTGTGGGAAGAGCGTCGGCGGAGAGGCGTTGATCTCAACCCCATTCTTCACCGAGGTGATAAACGTCCAGTAAAGGGGAGCCAGCGCAATAAATACGACGAGCGCAACAGCGATATAACGCCCAATCTCTCCAATGCTCCATTTGCGTTTGGGCGCAAGCTCCCGTGCATGCGCTTTCTCAGCAGCGCGGCCTATCGTTTGTTCCTGTACAGCCATACTTCACCTTCTCAAATCTGTCTATTACAGCCAGTGCTTACGCGCTCTCTCGTATCACATCCCGCATCATCGAGACGAAGATGAGACTAATGATGATCCCCAGAATAAACACAATCACGGCTGACGCCACCCCTGGAGCGAATTCATCAGGAGTCCCGGCAAACATATGGAAATCGGCATACGAGGCCATCGACGGTACTGACCGTTGCCCAAAGACATAAAACAGATCAAAGACGCGCACGGCATCCAGCGTACGGAAAAGCAGCGCGATCAGGAGAGGATTTTTGAGCATAGGCATGGTAATGCGCCAGAATTGCTGCCAACGCGTGCTGCCATCGACGCTGGCGGCCTCGTATAATTCAGCGGGAATCACCTGTAAGCCCGCCAACAGCAGCAGTGCCATAAAGGGGGTCGTTTTCCACACATCGGTAATCAGGGCAGCGATTATCACCCCGCTTGTACTACCAATCATCGTATCGCCCGGAGCCAGCAGGTGCAGCGATTGCAAGATATAGGTGATGATACCAGTTTGATCGTTATACATCAGCAACCACATCTGGGCAGAGACTACGGTAGGAAAAGCCCAGGGCACCAGAATAGCGGCACGCACCAGCCCACGACCGGGGAAGGTTTTGTTAATCAACAGCGCAATGCCCAGGCCAAAGATTGTCTCCAGAGCGACGCTGATAACGGTAAAGATCAAGGTTGTCACCGTCGCCCCCTGGAAAACCGGGTCTTGCAACACACGCAGGTAATTGCTCAGACCAACAAAGTTGACGGAGGGCAACAAGGGATTATCTAGCAGGCTAATCCAAATAGAATCGATCATGGGATAGACCGCTATCACCAGGATGAGCAATATAGTGGGCAAGACCAACCAGTAAGGCATCAGCCCTCCAGCCAGGCGCACCCGCTCTCCCAACGTTAGCCGTTCAGTAGGGCGTTTAGCAGTTTGCGTTGCCATGACGCTTACTCACTCTCTATTTTTTTACGTCGGAGGCGATGATACCCGCGAATAATGAAGTTGGGCGCTCAATGGTCAGGTTGTCGCAATCGTGAGTACTCGCCTCTATCATAGAAATGCATCGAAAGATTGCAAGACAGGAAAGAAATATCAGGAGCATCTTGCAAGAAGGGGTAACGTAGCGTTACCCCTTGATCCTATTAAGCTGTTACCAGTTGCTTTAGATCGGTTTCGAGTCCGCTCAGGGCCTGGGCTGGGCTGACCTGCTTCTTGAGCGCCTGATAGATATGCCGCTGGATGGCATCCGAGACGGCAGTATACTTAGGAGAAACCGGGCGCGGCAAGGCATTTTGCAGGATCGGCTTGAGTTTGCCAAAGAGCGGCTGCTTGGACAGGACATCAGGGTCATCATAGACGCTCTGCAAAGTGGTCGTCCAGGTTGCGCTAATCGCACCTGTTTTCTGAGCATCCGGCTGCAGCATATATTTGATAAACTCCCAG